>CAYQDT010000721.1:0-2982 GCA_964416225.1 uncultured bacterium | reverse complement strand
CGCCGCCATCGAGCAGATCGAAGATTATCTCTACCCCCGCCTGCAGAAGCTGCGGGATACGCTCGCCTCGAAGGCCGATCGGTTCGCCGACGTGGTGAAGATCGGGCGGACCCATCTGCAGGACGCAACGCCGATCACCCTCGGCCAGGAGATCAGCGGCTGGGTGGCCCAGCTGGACTACGCCCGCCGGGCCATTGAACTGACGCTGCAGCAGCTTCGCGAGATCCCGCTCGGCGGGACGGCGGTCGGCACCGGCTTGAACACCCATCCCCGCTACTCACCGCTGGTGGCCGAGAAGATCTCCCGGATCTCCGGGCATGAGTTCGTGAGCGCTCCCAACAAGTTCGCGGCGCTGGCGGCGCATGACGCAATGGTGGGGACGAGCGGCGCGCTGAAGCAGCTCGCGGCGGCCTGCATGAAGATTGCTAACGACGTCCGGTGGCTGGCGTCCGGCCCGCGGTGCGGCATTGGAGAGATCACCATCCCGGAGAACGAGCCGGGCAGCTCCATCATGCCGGGTAAGGTCAATCCCACGCAGTCCGAAGCCATGACCATGGTGTGCTGCCAGGTGATGGGTAACGACGCGGCGATCGGCTTTGCGGGCTCCCAGGGGAACTTCGAGCTGAACGTGTTCAAGCCCGTGATGGCGTACAATCTGCTCCAGTCGATCCGGCTTCTCGCCGATGCCTGTGAGAGCTTCGAGGAGCACTGTGCCGTCGGCATCGAGCCGAACCTGCCGGTGATCCAGGGCTACGTGCAGAACAGCTTGATGCTGGTCACCGCGCTCAATACGCGGATCGGCTACGACAATGCCGCAAAGGTGGCGAAGCACGCCCACAAGACGGGCGGCACGCTTCGCGAAGCCGCGGTCGGGCTCGGCCTGCTCTCGGGTGAGGAGTTCGATGCGCTGGTTCGCCCGGAGAAGATGATCGGGCCGATGGACGTGGCATAGCGAGCGCCGCGATCCCGCTTGGAGCCAGCGCTCCCCGGCTCGCAACTCTCGGACCCATGCTCACCCTGCCGGACCTGCTGGCCGACGAACTCGAGATCCTCTTCGTGGGGATCAATCCCGGGATGAAGTCGGCGCTGATGGGCCATTACTATGCGGGTCCCGGGAACCTCTTCTGGAAGTGCCGGCACGAGAGCGGGCTGGTCCCGGTGCTGCTGCGCCCGCAGGATGACCGGCGCGTGCTCGAGTGGGGAATCGGGATCACGGACTGCGTGAAGCGCGCCTCCCGGCAGGCGGGCGAGGTACGGGCACGCGAGTTCCAGGAGGCCGTACCGGTGCTGCTGGAGAAGATCGAGCGCGCCCGCCCGCGCATCCTCTGCTTCAACGGGCTAATGGGCTACCGGAGCGCCCTGGATCCCGAGGCACGGCTGGGACTGCAGCCGGGCCGGTTGCTCGGAGCCCGGGTCTTCGTGGTCCCGTCGACCAGTGCCGCCAACGCCGGCTTCACCCGCGCGGAGCGGCTGGAGTGGTTCATTCGCCTTCGGGAGCTGCGAGACGCCCTGCGCGCTCCGGCGGGCTGCGGCAAGGATACGTGCCGGAGCGGCGATATACTGTAGGTGAGGTTGGGCGCTTTCCTCCAGGGCATGAAAGCGGGCGATAGTACCACGGCGGTTCGAGGGGTAACGGCGGCCGGGAGGGTAGGGGCATGGCGCAATTGCTGGCGGAAAGAAGCCCGGCGGACCTGATCCAAGCTGAACTGGTGCGCGTGGAGCAGGTCCTGGAGCAGGTCTCCGTGTCGGAGGTCGAGGCGCTTCAGGAAGCGGCGCGCCATATTCTGTGCGCGGGGGGGAAGCGGGTTCGCCCACAGCTCGTGCTGCTGTCCACGCTCGCCACCGGCGGCTCGCTGGAGCGGGCCATCCCGCTGGCCGCCGCGTGCGAGCTGGTGCACACGGCCACGCTCGTGCACGACGACATCGTCGACGATAGTCAGAGCCGGCGGGGCCGCATGTCGGTGCAGTTCTATTTCGGCAACTCCGCGTCGGTATTGATGGGGGACTACCTCGTCGTACGCGCCTTTCGTCTGATTGCCGCCGACCCCGAGCGCCAGCTCTGGACGATCCTCTCGGATACGATCGCCCGGATGTGCGAGGGTGAGGTCCTGCAGTTGTGCGTCCGCGGGGATACGGACGTCCGCCTGGAAGTGTATGAAACCATCATCCAGTGCAAGACGGCGCTGCTGATTGCCGCCTGCACCCGGTTCGGCGCGCTGGCCAGCGAGGCTCCCGGGGAGTGGGTAGAGGCGCTGGCGGAGTTCGGCAGCCAGATCGGGATGGCCTTCCAAATCCAGGACGATATCCTCGACTTTACCGGGAACGAGCGCACGCTCGGTAAGCCGGTGGGGGGAGACCTCCGGGAGGGCAAGGTGACCCTGCCCGTCATTTACGCGCTCGGCGCCGCCAGCCCGGAGCAGCGGGAGCTGCTGCTCCGCTGTTATGGACGCAGCGGTGCCCTCTCTCCGGAAGCGATCTCCCAGGCGACAGGAGTCATCGAGGAGCTGGGCGGCTTCGACCGGGCGCGCCGCCAGGCCTTCGCCTTTGTCGAGCGGGCCCAGCAGAGCCTGGACCGGCTGCCGCCCTCGGAAGCACGCGAAGCGCTCCGCCGGATCGCCACCCGGTTCGTAGACCGGTACCACTAGCCGCCATGTCGAACAAGCTTTCCCATGTGGACGCGCAGGGACGCGCGCGGATGGTCGACGTTTCCGCCAAGCCGGACACGCGGCGCCGTGCCGTGGCTGCGGGTCGCGTTCGGATGCGCCCCGAGACCGCGGCGCTCATCGCGGCGAACGGCATTCAAAAGGGGGACGTGCTCACCGTGGCGCGGGTTGCGGGAATCATGGCCGCGAAGAATGCGGCCGGGCTGATCCCCATGTGCCATCCGCTGCTGCTGATGGACGTAGCCGTGGAGCTGGAGTTGGGGGAGGACGAGGTCCGCATCGAGGCCAGCGTGACGACGGTCGGAAAGACGGGCGCGGA
>CAYQDT010000720.1:2561-2992 GCA_964416225.1 uncultured bacterium | reverse complement strand
CGTCCTTCAGCACGGCCAGGAGGTGCTGCTCCAGCTCCAGCCGCTTCAGGGGCGGAATGGCCCGTCCGTGGAAGTACACCCAGAGCGTGTCGAGCGCAACGGGCGGGTTGCCGCCGCGCGTGAACACCTGCGCGCCATGCACCGAGATCTCATGCGCGTAGAGCACCCCGGCCACCCCGTTGAGCAGGCCCGGCTCCGGCCGCTCCGGGGTGCAGAGGTGAAGACTGGTGATCTCGCTTCCGGGCTCCTGTTCAAACTCCACCACCGGCTCGCCGGCCTGGAGCGCCTCCATCATCCGGATGTGGAGGGCGATCGTTTCCGGCGGCGTGTTCAGCAGGTACGATACGGGCATCCCCTCCGTGTGCTGCTGGATCTGCTCCGGGGTGAGGCTGGAGCCGGAGAGGCGGCGCGAGAGTCGCGTACGGAAGCGG
>CAYQDT010000720.1:0-2551 GCA_964416225.1 uncultured bacterium | reverse complement strand
GGCCTCCGGAGAGGGGGTCACCGGCGGCGCCCCGTCCATCGCGCTTTCGGCACGGTAATAGAGGTCCTCCAGGAACCGGATCTTCATGGGAGAGAGAACGCCGGTAGCTTCCATGTCCGCATAGGTGAGCAGGAACAACATGTGAAGCAGGTCCCGGGTGCCGATCACGGACGTGAAGTCCTGGATGGTCTTCGGCAGCGTGAGGTCCCGCAGCTGGGAGGTCTCGGACATCAGGAGGTGGTGCTGAACCAGCGTCTCGACCTGCACCGTGGATGGGGCGTCGAGGCGCAGCCGCTCGCAGATGGCCCGGGTGATGTTCGCCCCGCGCTCCGCGTGGTCGCCGTCCGAGGCGATCTTGCCGACGTCATGGAGCAGCCCCGCCAGGTAGAGGAGCTCCGGCGCCGGCACTTCGCTCCAGATCCGGCGAACATCCGCAAGCTTCTCATCCGTGGAGAAGCGAAGTGCTTCCATGGAGCGCACCACTTCCAGGCAATGGAAGCCAATGGTGTGGCGATGGATCTGGTCGAACGGCACGCGGCGGTAGGCCTCGCCGACCTCCGGGATCAACCGCTGGAGCACCCCGAAGCGCGCCATCAGGCTCAGGGTGTCGTAGACTCCCCACTTTCGGACCTGGGCGCCGGTAAGGACGGGAGCGGAGAGGACGCCCGGGGGAGAGCCGGGCGGGTCTGCGGCGCGGAGGAGGTTCACGAACTTCTCCGCGGCTTCCGCATCGATGGAGAGGTCCGGACAGGTATCGATGTGTTCGGCAATCATCCGCCGGAGCTCGTGCCCCGGCGTCAATCCGTGCTCCTGGTACTGCTGGGCGAGCTCCACAAGAAACTGCGGGCTTGCCACCTTCACCCATGGATAGGCCGGGTGGATCTCCGCGCCGGAGCAGGCAAGCTCCTCGGCGAGGCTCAGACGCTCCGACAGGCAGCGGTCCACCACAAAACCAGACACCCGCTCCACGTTTTCTGCGTGCTCGAAGTAGCGCTCCATGAACCGCTCGACGCGGGAAGCGCGGTCGTCGTCCTCGTACCGCAGGACCTCCGCCAGTCCTTCCTGACGCTCCCGCAGAAGCCGGTCGGCGGAGCGGCCGGTGTCCCAATGCATCCAGGTGCGCACGGTGAGCAGGAACTCCCGCGCGGCCGCGACCTGCTGGACGTCCCGGCGGGAGACGGCGCCCAGCCGCTGGAGCTGCTGCCAGACATCACCGCGGGTGGAGGGAAAGGATGCCGCCGCCAGCCACTCGGCGAGCTGGAGGTCGCGGAGCCCTCCCGGGCCTTCCTTCACCTCGGGCTCGATCCGGTAGAGGGTCCCGCCGAACTTGTCCGCGATCTGGCGTCGCTCACCTACCTTGCGGCGGATGAAGGCGGCCGGCCAGATGTGCCGGAACATGCGGCGCACGAACCGGTCGGCGAGACCGTGGCTTCCCGCGATCACCCGCGTATCCAGCAGGGCCGTCTGGGTCTGGTGATCAAGCTGCCCCACGTCCGCCAGCGACCGGTACGCGTAGCCGATCTTGAGACCGGAGCGCTGCCCGAACACGTCCATGAGCAGCAAGAAGAGCTTCCGGACCACGTCATCCAGGGCGGAGTCTTCCTCCTCAGAAACAAGGAAGGTGACGTCGATGTCGGAATAGGGGCAGAGCTCACGCCGGCCGTAGCCGCCCGTTGCTACGATGCTCACCTTGGCCCGGAGCCCCTCGCGCAGGCGCTCGTCCGCGGGGAGACAGAGCGTGAGCAGTCGCTGGATGACCAGGTCCGTCGCCTCCGTGAGGGAGCGCACGGCCCGTTTCCCCTGCGGGGCCCGCTGGTTCGCCTCCCGCTGCCGCTCCCGCTCCGCCAGGAACAGCTCCGTCAAGCGCTCCGCATTCTCGGCGGTGGTCATGGCACTGCGAAGACTTGCAGTACGGCTCGGATCAAGTTGGGCCATGTCGGGAGAACCCTCTGGTTGGCTCGGACCGGCGAGATAGGACGGGCCCGAAGATCGGACGGAGCCGCGGACACAGCCCGCGCGGCCGGTTTTCGCCGCGCAGCATACCGGGCGCTTACCCCTTTTGCGCTGGCCGGCGTCTCCCGCCCGGGAGGGCCCGGAGCCAGCCAATTTTATCCCTGCCGAACGTGGTTGGAAGGCGGCCGGCATGGGTATTCAAGAGACACGTAACTTCTAGCGGCGGAGCGCTCCGAGCGCCTCCGGCCCGGAGCAGCCAGCACCGGGGGGGAGCAGGACGATGGGAATCATTCGCTGGATGTCTTCCGCAGGGGACACGCAAGTAGCCTGGAATGAGAATGATGTCGCCTCGATGGACCACGCGCGGGAGATGATCGAACAGGCCTTCGCCGAGGGACGCGGGGTCTTCGCCATCGACGATACGGGCACGGGTGTCCGTCTGCGCAAGTTCGATCTCTCGGCCCGGGAGATCGTGGTCATTCCGCAGATCAAGGGTGGCTAGCGGAAACGTGGTCGCTCTCCTGGAAACTCCCGAAGACCGTGCCGCGGACCTGCTCCGCGGGGTCATGGGCGACGCGCGCTTTCGCCAGTTCCAGGT
>CAYQDT010000719.1:0-3000 GCA_964416225.1 uncultured bacterium | reverse complement strand
CTTGGCCTGCCGCTCATCGGTGTGGGGCTCCGGTATCGCCAGGGCTATTTCCGGCAGAGTCTGGACGCCACCGGCTGGCAGGTCGAAAGCTACACCGACACCCCATTCGGTCAACTGCCCATCGGGCTGCTTCTGAAGAACGACGGCACGCCGCACTGCGTCGAAGTGCCGATCCGGGATCGGACGGTGACCCTTCAGCTCTGGGGCATCCGGGTCGGGCGGGTGCCGCTGCTGCTGCTGGACAGTGATCGCGATGATAATCACCCCGACGATCGCTGGATCACGGGACACCTGTATGGCGGCGACCGCGCCACCCGGCTTGCGCAGGAGATGGTACTGGGCATCGGCGGCGTGCGCGCTCTCCGCCTGCTCGGCTACCAGCCGGCCGTCTTCCATATGAATGAGGGACACGCCGCGTTCCTGGGCCTCGAGCTGATCCGGGAAGGGCTCGAGCGGGGGCAGGCGTGGGAAGAGGCGCTGAACGCGGTGCGCGGGTCGGCGGTCTTCACCACGCACACGCCGGTTGCGGCCGGCCACGACGAGTTCGACCAGACCCAGTTCTCCCAGTTTATGTCGAGCTACCTGGAGGAACTGTCCACGGGGCGCTTCCCGATCTCGCACGAGAAGCTGATGCGGCTGGGCCGCGTCAACCCACAGGAGACGGCGGCGCCGTTCGGGATGACGCCGCTCGCCCTGCACGTCTCGCGAAAGGTCAACGGCGTCAGCCGGCTGCATGGCCGGGTCGCCCGCGAGATGTGGCAGGCGTTCTGGCCGGAGACCCCGGTGGAGGATGTACCCATCACTTCGGTCACCAACGGCGTGCATCTCGGGAGCTGGATGGCGCCGGCGTGGCGGGAGCTTCTGGACCGGCATCTCGGCGAACGCTGGATCGAGCACCAGCACGATCCGCAGACCTGGGAGGCGATCGACACGATCCCCGATGCAGAGCTCTGGGCGGTACACCAGCGGCTGAAGCACCGGATGGTGGAATTCGCGCGGGGCCGGGCGCGCACGTTCCGGCTGACCACGGGAGCGTCCCCGGAGTATGTGGAAGCCGCGGAGGACGCGCTCCTTCCGGACGCGCTCACGCTCGGCTTCGCGCGGCGCGTCGCCACCTATAAGCGCCTCGGACTGCTGCTGCAGGATCCGGAGCGGGCACTGGGACTCGTGGGCCGGGAAGATCGGCCCGTGCAGATTGTGCTGGCTGGGAAGGCGCACCCGGGCGACTCGGAGGCCAAAGCCGTGCTGCAGCGTCTGCTGGCGGTCCGGTGCGACCCGCGCGTGCTGAAGCGGGGCCTGTTTCTCGTGGACTATAACGTGGCCGTCGCCCGAGAGATGACGCAGGGCGTGGATGTCTGGCTCAACGTGCCGCGTCGCCCGCTCGAGGCGAGCGGAACCAGCGGTATGAAGTCGATGCTCAACGGCGGACTGAACTGCAGCATCCTGGACGGCTGGTGGGCGGAAGGGTTCAACGGCAGCAACGGCTGGGCGATCGGCGACGAGGCGGAGCACGAGGACGCCGCCGGCGACGAGCGGGACGCCCAGGCGCTCTATTCCACGCTGGAGCGGGAGATCATCCCGCTTTACTACGAGCGCGACGAACGGGGGCTTCCCACAGGATGGATCGCCCGCGTCCGGGAGTCTCTGAAGAGTCTGGGGCCGGTCTTCAACACCAGCCGCATGGTGGCGGAGTACGCGACCGAGATCTACTGATCCCGCGAAATCCTCGGAGAGCGAGCGCACCCCTGGCGCGCTCGCGGCGCCTGGAACGGGACCGGAACGGAGGGAGCCGGCCCACCCAAGAACTTCCGGCCGGTCCCACCGCGTTGGAGCCGCTCCGGTGCGCCGTGTGGCTTTCCCGGAGCATGGGGACTGGCTGAAGTACCCCTCACATCCGGACTTTCCGGTCTCGCCGCAAGCCACCGCGGTTAAAAAGGCCGGGGTCCCACAATGATGAAACCGCCCGGGCGCTCCTCTGTCAGAGAGGGGAAGATGCGCCCACCTTTGCTCCTGGTTGCCGCTGGCTGCTGGCTGCTGCTCCCCCTGAACCCGGCGCGGAGCGCCGGCCTCGCCGTGCGTCCGGAGCAGGTACGCCTGGCAGGTCCGGGCGCCGCCCAACAGCTGCTGGCGTGGGAGACGGCGCCCGGTGGGGAAGCCGTGGATCGCACCCCATCGGCCCACTTCAGCACGCTGGACCCGCGCGTGGCGCGCGTCTCCCCCGCGGGCCTGGTTCTGCCGGTTGCGGACGGAGCCACCCGGGTGCGGATTCGGGTCGGGAGGCGCACGCGTGACGTTCCCGTCCGCGTCCAGAGCGCCCGTGTTCCGCGTGCCTTCAGCTTTGTGAACGACATCGCACCGGTGCTCTCTCGGGCAGGCTGCAACAGCGGGACCTGTCACGGCAAAGCCGAAGGCCAGCACGGCTTCAAGCTATCCGTTTTCGGGTACGACCTGCCCGCGGATTATGAGGCGATCACCCGGGCCGCGCACGGGCGCCGGGTGCTGCTCCAGGACCCGGCGCGGAGCCTGCTGCTCCTCAAAGCGACCGGGCAGATTCCCCACGGCGGCGGGGTTCGTTTCGACACCGGCTCCGAGCATTATCGGCTCCTGGCCGGGTGGATCGCGGCCGGCGCGCCGTATGGGCGCGCGGACGCGCCAACCCTTTCCGGTGTGGAGGTGTTTCCTCGCGAGCGGACCATCTTGCCGCGGTCCAATCACCGCCTGCTGGTAACGGCGCGCTATTCGGACGGCACCACCCGGGATGTCACCCGGGAGGCACGGTTCGGCTCAAACAGCAGCTCCGTTGCGGGCGTGGACGAGTACGGGCTGGTGCGCTCCACCGGACGGACGGGCGAAGCGGCCGTAATGGCCAGTTACCAGGGAGCGGTGGCGGTCAGCCGGATCCGCATCCCTCACCCGGCGGAGAAGCCCGGCCCGGGCGCCCCGCCCCCCCGCCTGCCCGAGCGGACCCTGGTAGACCGCCAGGTTTGGGACCGGCTGGAG
>CAYQDT010000718.1:0-3004 GCA_964416225.1 uncultured bacterium | reverse complement strand
GGGTGAGCTGGCCACGGTGACGGGAACGCTGAACAGTGACGGGACGGTGAACGCCGCGCGGGTGACCGTGGTGGTGGTCCGCCACGTCTCGGTCAACGGGATCGTTTCCACCGTCAACAGCGCGGCAAAGAGCTTTACCGTGCAGCGGAGCAACCAGCAGTTGGTCTCCGTGGTGACGGACGCCAATACGGAATTCCGGAAGAATGACGGCACGGCCGCCGCACTCTCCGACGTCCAACCTGGAGTCGAGTTGAACGTCTACGGCATCCAGAACGCGGACAACAGCATTGCCGCGCGGGAAGTGCTGCTGATCGTGGTCCGCAACGTCGACGTGGAGGGAACCGTCGCCAGCGTGAGCGGGGGCGGCTTCGTCGTCCAGCGTGACGGCGGACTCAGCGTGGCCGTCACCACGGATGCGAATACCGATTTCCGGAAGAATGACGGCACCGCCGCCACGTTCGCGGACCTCCAAACCGGCAAAACCGTGGAGGTCCTCGGGATTCAGGGCCCGGACGGGACGGTGCTGGCGAAGCGGGTCATCGTGGTGGTGGTCCAGTACGTCTCCGTATCCGGAATCGTGAGCAGCATCGACGCGGCCCATACCACCCTGACGGTGCGGCGAAGCGGCGGGCTGGTCACCACCGTCGTCACGGACGCCGCCACTCAGTTTCAGAAGAATGACGGCACCAGCGCCGTCTTCGCGGACCTACAGGTGGGCACCACCGTCTTCGTCCGCGGCGTGGCGGCGGACAACAACACGGTGAAGGCAAACCGGGTGCTGCTGCTCGTGGTCCGGAACGTCGAGGCCGATGGCACGGTGGCGGCAGTGGATGCCGGAGCTCGAAGCTTCACCCTGGCGCAGGCCGGCGGCGCCACCCTGGTGGTCACCACGAGCCTGGCCACCAAGTTCCGCACGAACAACGGAACTTCGGCTTCGTTTGCCGATCTGAAGGTGGGCGGCAGCGTGACGGTCTCCGGCTCGCCGAATAGCGACGGCAGCCTGGCCGCGGACACCGTCGTGATCGTCGTGCGGCGGAGCACGGAAGTCGAGGGCCCGGTCGTGAGCGTCGACGCCGCGAGCCGCAGCTTCGTGGTGAAGCCGCAGCATGGCCCGAATCTGGCCGTGGTGACGGACGCGAACACGGATCTGCGCAAGAATGACGGCACGCCGGCCACCTTTGCGGATGTCCAGGCCGGCGTGGCGGTGGCCGTTACCGGAACCCAGCAAGCCGACGGCAGCCTGCTGGCCAGCCGCGTGCTCATTCTGGTGGTCCGCGCGGTTGAATTCCAGGGTGCGATCGTGAGCATCGATCCAACGGCGCATACCTTCGTGGTACAGCGCCCCGGGCAGCTCCGGGTGACGGTCTCGACGGACGCCAACACGGAGTTCCGCAAGAATGACGGGACCGGCGCGGCCTTCACCGACCTGACCGTGGGACTCGCGGTCAGCGTCCACGGAACCGTGACGGGCAACACCGCGCTTGCGGCGGACCGGGTGCTGCTGCTCGTGGCCCACCGGGTGGCGCTGTCCGGCACAGTCGGCGCGGTGAGCGCCACGGGCTTCATCCTCCACCCGCGGCGCGGGCCCGACGTGCAGATTGTCGTGGGACCAAACACGAACCTCGAGCATGCGGACCACAGCGTGGCCACGCTGGCCGACCTCCGCGCGGGCGGATCGGTCCGCGTGGAGGGGGTTCAGAACGCTGATGGCACGATCGCGGCGACCACCGTGGTGATTGCCCGGTAGCAGCCGGCGCGCACGCCGGATGATGGCCGAACCGCCCGGCACCCGTTCGGGTGCCGGGCGGTTCGCGTCGTGACCATCGCTGCGTCTCAATCAAGAGTGAAAGCCGGGGCAAAAAGAACGCACTTTGCGGAATTTGAGTCAAGATTGAAGGGGATCGCACCCGGGTATCACGAAGATACCACTTGCTTCGTCGTCGGACCGGCCGAAAATGAGCTCGGAGCACACTGCTTCCGCTCCTCCGGCCGCCCGACGCGCCGGAGCACCAATCAACGAACTATCCCGCGAACGCAGTACCCGCTGGGTCAACTCGCACTGGCTCGGGCCGTCGCCGTCGATGGCCCTCTACGAATGGCATTCGAACTCTTACGCAAACCCGCTACCGCTGCGACCTGCACCACGGTCACCGAAATCCGGCATCGTAAGACCCGTGAAGTTCTGGTTGCCGTGCAGAGTACCGACTTGATAAAGCTGGAGCTGGACGGATTGAACCTGCGCGGGGCGGACCTGCGGAAGGCCAATCTGTACGATAGCTCTCTCAGCAATGCAGACCTCCGCGATGCTGACCTTCGCGGAGCCAATTTGCGGCTCGCGGACCTCCGCGCCGCCGATCTGCGCGGGGCGAACCTGCGCGGGGCGAACCTGGAAAAGGCCAACCTCCGCTTCATCCGCTACGATCGCAACACGCGTTGGCCGTGGTTCTTCAACCTCGAGGAAGCCCTGCGCAGATAGCCCTCTCGACGGCTGCGGGCAACCGGGGCGCGGCGGCCGCGTTCCCGGGCCGCGTTCCGCCGTGCCTCGAGCGTCTGCCGGCGAACCCGTGCGCGTGCGTTCCGGTTTCAGGAGAGGCCGGTCGGAGAATCGGTGGAAGCGCTCCCGGGCACGGCTGGCGGTCGACCGGGTGCCGCGCGGCGCCCCGGTTAAGTGAGGGAATCATGACGGGCAAGGAGCTCCTCGAACTGGGCTTTCAGCCGGGGCCCGCGCTGGGTCTCGCCCTTTCGCTAACCCCCGCGGCGATCGCGGAGCTGGGTCCGGAGCGGGTGGCGGAGGAGCTCGCCGCCGTGGCGCGTGATCCGGACGGCCATCTCGACCATCCGCGCTTCGGCGCGGTGGCCCGTGCCCTGGCGGATGACGCCCGTCGTCCGCGCTTCCGGCCCCGGGACAGCCCGGCCCCCTACGGGATCTGGGGTGAGGGGCTGGAGCCGGGTGCGGTCCAGCAGTTGGAGAACGCCGTCCGGCTGCCGGTGGCGGTGGCGGGCG
>CAYQDT010000717.1:2052-3010 GCA_964416225.1 uncultured bacterium | reverse complement strand
CCGGTGAAGACCCGGGTCGTGATGCCCCATGACGACATCGTCGAAGTGGCGAAGGAGTACGCCGGGCCGCAGCTCGCGCCCGGCGACATCCTCTTTGTCAGCGAGAAGGTAGTGGCAATCACCCAGGGACGCGCGGTCCCGACGAGCCAGATCCGGGTGAGCCGGCTCGCGCAGCTCCTCTGGCCCCGGGTGCGCCAGGTGTCGTACGGCGTCGGCCTCCGCAACCCGTACAGCATGCAGTGCGCGATTGACGAGTGCGGGGCACCGCGCATCCTCCTCGCCGCGGCCGCCGGCGCGATCGGCAAGCTGCTGGGCCGGAGTGGCGACTTCTACCGGGTGGCTGGCGTGCAGGCGGCAGCCATCGACGCGCCCGGCACCGCGGGAATCGAGCAGTTCCGGGAGTGCGTCATCAAGGCGCCCAAGGACCCCGCCCAGGTGGCCCAGCGCCTCGCGGACGCGCTGGGCTGCGGCGCGGCGGTGGTGGACGTGAACGACATCGACAGCGCCGTCCTGGGCGTCTCCCGCGGCGTCGAGCGGGAGACCGTGCGCCTCGCGCTCAAGGACAACCCGCTGGGCCAGGGAGCCGAGCAGACGCCGATGGGGATCCTCCGCCGCGCCGCGGGGTAGGGCACCGGAGAAGCTCACCACGGAGACACAGAGGCACGGAGAGAAGTGGGGCAGAGACACCTGAAAGTGTACGATGGAGCGCGCCTCGGAGTTGACGATGGCGCTGCGGCCACTGGTGACGCATTTGAACAGCTCTCCATGCCCCTGCGGGGCACCGCCGGACACGAAAGCGCCGCGGGAGCCCTCTTTTCGGCGTAGGGCGGCAGCGTAGGGAGGCTCCGGGTCCTCGCCTTCCGGACGCGCCTGGCTGCACCTCCTCCGCTCCGCCGCCGCCTCGTCACCTCCGCACGCTCACCGGTTCCGTCCGGCGTGCGGCTTCTTCACGAATCGT
>CAYQDT010000717.1:0-2042 GCA_964416225.1 uncultured bacterium | reverse complement strand
GCCGCCTGATCCGTATGGATGTCCGCCGCGGGGCGTCCAAGCATCAGCTCCCGGCCCCGCCGTCCCGCCAGTCCTCCGCACCATCGAGCCGCTTCCCGCTGCGGCCGGCAATCCGCCAACCCGTTCGAGATCGCGCGCATTTGATAGGTAAGTGTGCGTGCGACCGGAACCTCGGGTATCGCTCGAAATTGACTTGTCGTCACGGACTACTTTGTATTATAAAGTTTAGGAACCCGACGATTTTCCGGCCGCGTGGAGGTAATCCGATGCGCATCCTGCTCATCAATCCGCCGCACCCGTCCATCGGCAGCCGCATTCCGCGGGAGCACCTGCCGCCCCTCGGACTGCTGGCGGTGGGCGGCCCGCTCCTCGACGCGGGCCACGAGGTGCAGCTGTTGAACGGGGAGCTCGGGCCGCTCTAGGTAGGGGAGATGGTCCGGCAGGCCGCCGCGCTCGCGCCCGACGCGCTGCTGCTGGGGCACTCGGGCTCCACGTCCGGCCACCCGGTGGTGGCGGAGCTGACGCGGGAGCTGCGGCGCGCGCTGCCGTCTGCCTGGATCGTCTACGGCGGCGTCTTTCCAACCTATCACTGGCGGGAGGTGCTGGACGGGGAGCCCCAGGTGGACGTGATCGTCCGGGGGGAAGGCGAGGAGACGGCGCCCCGCTTGATGGCGGCCCTCGAGGCGGGCGCCCCGCTGGAGCCCATCGCGGGTCTGGCCTTCCGGAAGGAGGGCCGGCCGCACGCGACCCCGGCGGCGCCGGTGGTCCGCGACCTGGACGCGCACCGCATCGGGTGGGAGCTGATTGATCACGCCCGGTACAGCTACTGGGGCGGCCTCCGGGCCGTGGTGGTGCAATTCTCCCGCGGCTGCCCGCACCCGTGCAACTACTGCGGCCAGCGCGGTTTCTGGACCCGCTGGCGCCACCGGGACCCGGTGAAGCTCGCCGCGGAGATTGCCCGGCTGCACCGGGAGCATGGCGTGATCGTCTTCAACTTCGCGGACGAGAACCCTACCGCCTCGCCGCGGGCCTGGCGGGCTTGCGCATCGGGTCGACCATCGTCCCTCGGAGCTTTCGGGTGGGCAGCAGCAGCGCGTCGCCATCGCACGCGCCGTGGCGTCCTCCCCACGCATTCTCATGGCGGACGAGCCGACCGGCAACGTCGCCACCCTTCAGGGCGAGGAGATCATGCAGCTCTTCCAGGAGCTGAATGACGAGGGGGTGAGCGTGATCCTCGTGACTCACGAGCCGCACATTGCGCGCCACGCCCGCCGACTGGTGCAGCTCCGGGACGGCCAGATCGTTTCGGATCAGCCAGTCCGGCACCGCCTCCTCGCTCGGGACTGGCTGGCTGACCCGGAAAACAATAGCACCGAGCTCCTGGAGCTCTGACCCATCCGCCATGTCGAGAGGCAGCGCCGGAAACCGGGGTGCGGCGGGAACGAGCGGGCTTACTCCGGGTGGATGCGGTGGACGGCGGTTGGAAAATACTCCGTTGGGCGACACTGGTACCGGACGCTCGTCCCTACTTCCGGCGGGATTGCCGCGGAAAGGGTCGGAACGGACGACAGCTCGGGGCAGCTCGACTCGCCGCGCTGCCGTCGGTCGGAGCCTTATCGCTTCCATGTAGGGACGGCCCATACACCGATTCCAGTCAGAGCGGACTCACCGGTGAGGAGCCTCGCCGGGCGGAACATCCACGATGCTGAGCAAGCTCACCTGGGGCCGGATGACCCCCCTGGACACGCTCCGGTTCGCGCTGCGCGCCGTGCGTGACAACCGGCTCCGCTCATTCCTCACCATCCTCGGGATCGTGATCGGCGTGGCAGCCGTCGTCGCGGCGGTGGCCGTCGGACAGGGCGCGGGCGCGACGATCACCAACTCCGTCGGCCAGTTAGGGACGAACCTCCTCTACGTGGTGCCGGTGAATCCGCGGCTTGGGCCGGGGTCGGCGGAGGGACTTACCCAGAGCCTGCGGCCGGAGGACGCCGATGCGATCGCACAGCGCTGCGCCTCGACCGTCGCCCGGGTGGCGCCCGGCG
>CAYQDT010000716.1:0-3040 GCA_964416225.1 uncultured bacterium | reverse complement strand
CCACCATCACATCGCCTTCCTTGATGGCGGCGATACGGCGAATGTCGATGCGCACTGTGGAATAGAACTTCAAGGCGCGGCCGCCGGTCGTGGTCTCCGGATTGCCGAACATGACGCCGATCTTTTCGCGAATCTGGTTGATGAAGATACAGACGGTGTTGGCGTTGGCGACCGTGCCGCCCAGCTTCCGGAGCGCCTGGCTCATGAGGCGCGCCTGAATGCCGACGTGGCTGTCGCCCATATCGCCTTCCATTTCCGCCTTGGGAACCAGCGCCGCCACCGAGTCCAGAACCACCACGTCCAGCGCGCCGGAGCGAAC
This sequence comes from uncultured bacterium, assembly GCA_964416225.1. Classification (GTDB taxonomy): domain Bacteria; phylum Armatimonadota; class SYMT01; order SYMT01; family SYMT01; genus CAYQDT01. Next base: position 2,721 of record CAYQDT010000716.1, on the reverse strand, counting down.
CAGGGCATCCATGATCTCCAGCGCCTCTTCACCGGTATCCGGCTGCGAGACCAGCAGGTTGTCGATGTCCACCCCCAGGTTGCGGGCATAGATCGGGTCCAGCGCGTGCTCCGCGTCCACGAAGGCACACACGCCGCCGCGCCGCTGTGCCTCCGCGACCACGTGGAAGGCCAGCGTCGTCTTACCGCTCGACTCCTGGCCGTAGATCTCCACGACCCGGCCCTTGGGCAGTCCGCCCACGCCCAGCGCCAGGTCGAGCGCCAGGGAGCCGGTGGGGATCACTTCGGTAGCCAGGTTCTCCCGGCTGCCGAGACGCATGATGGAGCCTTTACCGAACTTCTTCTCGATGCTGCCAACGGCGAATTCCAGAGCCTTCAGCTTATCCATTTCCGTCCTCCGCGCGGCAGGCGTATCGGCCTGCGCGCTCTCTATCCTGTGCCTGAAGTGCTATCCTGATCCGGGCTCTGTTCCCGGCGCAAGGGAAAGCGAGATAGTACCGTGTAGCGCGGTCCGCTGGGGTGCAGATCGCTGTGGACGAGGTAGTATTCGTCCATCGTCCAAGCCGGCAATTCCTCCGGTAGCTGGCGGATCCCGGCCAGGCGATGCAGGCTCTCGCCGAGCTCCTTTATCCCCTTCGGGCTCTTGACCCGGCCGATCGTCAGGTGCGCCTGAAATGGGCGCGTCTCCAGCGGGAATCCGAGTGAATGTAAAGCGCGGTCCACCTCCCGCGCGAGGAGTTGCAGCGCCTCAGTATCTCCCCGCAGTCCAAGCCATACCGTGCGCGGATGGCGGACGTGCGGAAAGGCACCGGCACTCCCCAATTCTAGCACAAATGGAGAAAAATTGTTTGCGCTTTTTCCCAGCACCCGCCGAATCGACCCGAGCCGATCGGGGGCTGCCGCGCCGATGAACTTGAGGGTGACGTGAAGCCGGTCGCCCGGCACCCACTTTACGTCACCCTTTCCCCGGAGCTGCGCGATCACGCTCAGCGCCCGCCGCTCCACCTCCGGCGGCACCGGCACGGCCACGAAGAGGCGGAGGGATTCCGGAAGGGAGCTGCTGGAGAAGTCGGCTTCTGCTTCCATCGGCGGTACTACGGTGGGACGTGGCGTGGGATCGTCAACAAGCGGGTCCGGATGAGCCGGCAGCCGGTCCTCTCCGCGCGGACGATGCGGCAGGCCCCTCCCGGCCCTCACCGCGGGACGCGTGGAGCCGGGAGCGCGGAGCCGGGAGCGTGCGGCCCGTTCGGGTGGAAGAGTTCCGCCAAACGAGGCACGTCTTCACCGGGAGCACCCCGCTCCCGGCTCCACGCGGCGCACCGTCCCCCGTGGGCCTGCGTCAGGCGGCGCGGGTCAACCCAGCAGCCGTTCGCGCAGCATCTGGAGGGCCACCTGTGTCGAGCGGCGGCGGACATCTTCCCGGATGCCGATGAAGTGGTTTTCCCGCGCTTCGGCACCCTCGGCACTGGCCAGCCCCACGTAGACGAGACCCACCGGCTTTTCCGGCGTGCCGCCTTCCGGGCCGGCCACCCCCGTGATCGAGACGCCGAAGTCGGCGCCGAGCCGCTCCCGCGCGCCGCGGGCCATCGCTTCCGCGACCTGCGGGCTCACAGCGCCGTGCCGCTCCAGGAGTGACGGGTCCACCCCGAGCAGCGTCACCTTCGCCTCGTTGGAGTAGGTGATCGCCCCGCCGAGGAACGCCGCGCTGCTTCCGGAGACCGAGGTCAGGCGGGAGCCGAGACCGCCGCCGGTACAGGACTCCGCCACGGCCACCGTCCTTCCGCGCTCCCGGAGGAGGGCGATCACGGCGGCTTCCAGCGTCGTCCCGTCCGTGCCATAGATGTATCGTCCGAGGCGGGAGCGGAGCTCCGCCTCCACCGGACGCATCAGCGCCTCGGCCTGCTCGGTGCTCCCGGCTTTTGCGCCCATGCGGAGGTGCACGTCGCCGGTATGGGCCAGCGGCGCGAGGGTGGGGTTGGTGCCCTTGATCAGGTCCTGAACCCGCTCGTCGACCGTCGATTCCCCAATGCCGATCATCCGGAAGACGCGCGTGACGAGGAACTGCCGCTGGCCGGAAAGCCGCTCGGAGAGGAACGGGACCACATGGTTCTCCACCATCGGCATCATCTCGTTCGGAGGCCCCGGCAGGGAGATGACGATCTTCCCCTCCTTCTCCAGCAGCGCGCCGGGGGCGGTGCCGTTCGGATTGGGGATGGGACGGCCGCTCGCGTAGATGAGAGCCTGCTTCTTGTTCCGCTCCACCATGACCGCGCGCCGCTTTTCAAAGAAGGCGTAAAGCTGCGCCAGAGACGGCTCGTGCATCACCAGCTCCTCGCCGAAGAGCTGCGCGACACACTCCTTGGTCAGGTCGTCTTCCGTCGGGCCGAGGCCGCCGCTGGTGATCAGGAGGTCCGCGCGGTCCCGCGCGCGGCGGAGCGTTTCCAGAATGCGCCCCTCGTTATCGCCGACCGTGCTCTTGTAATAGAGGTCGATCCCCATTCCGGCCAGCGTCCGGCCGAGGTACGCCGCGTTGCTGTCCACGATCTGCCCCAGCAGCAGCTCCGTTCCCACCGAGATGATTTCCGCGACCATGACCCACTCCGCTCGTCGATATCGCGGACATTATAACCAGCGCGGCCGCTGCGGACCGGGCGGCACCGGGGAAGTGACGGTGCCCTAGCTGCCGACCGCCGGCTCGATGAGCGAGAGCGTGTCCTTGCTG
>CAYQDT010000715.1:0-3045 GCA_964416225.1 uncultured bacterium | reverse complement strand
GGAGGCCCATCGGCAGCGGCAGGCGCGGAAAGCGGCGCCGCGATGATCCGGCGGACGGAGTCCCTGCGCCAGGGGCGGACGATCCGGCGCCCGGTCCGGCCGGAGGCGCCCGCGCCCACGGCCCATCGGGAGCGGAAAAAGCGGAAGGTCCGCCTCCCCAAGTTTCTGGCGAGGCGCGATTGGGACGCGCTCCTGACCTCCTGCTCGTGCCAGCGGGACCGCGCGCTCGTGGCGGTCCTGCTCTACGCCGCACTCCGGGCCTCGGAGGCCTGCGGGCTCGAATGGCGAGATGTGGACTTCGAGGGCGAGCAACTCCATGTCCGCCACGGCAAGGGAGACAAGGAGGCGTACGTCTACCTCGCGCCGGCGGCGGCCGCGGAGCTCAAAGCGCTGGGCCCGGGCCTGGAGTACGACCCAGTGTTCCGGAGCCGCGAGGGCGGCGCGATCTGCCGCCGGACGGCCGGCCGGATCGTGAAGCGCGCGGCCACCGCGGCGGGGCTCAAGCTCAAGCTGACGGCGGACGGCGAGACCACCTCGGCCGTCTCCCCGCACTGGCTCCGGCACAGCTGCGCGACGCAGATGCTCGCCAAGGGTGCGGACATCCGGAAGGTGCAGAAGCACCTCCGGCATGCCCGGCTGGACACGACCGAGATCTACACCCACATCCAGGATGACCAGCTGAAAGCGGCGGTCCGGGAGATCTGATGATGGCCATTGACCGAGAGATTGCGCGCGAGCTCGGCCGCCGGCGAGAGGCCGAGCGGTCCGCGGAGCCGACCCCTGGGCCAGTGTCCCGAAATCCGTATTTTGGGACACCCGTTGACGTGTGGTGCCTGTGTGGGGCGCTCGTCCACCGGGCCGATTCGCCGCACCCGGACCGGGACATTGAGGTCATCCCCGCAGCGTGCGAGCAGTGCCGGAGGGATTGCTACTGCTATGAGCTGGCGGTGGAAATCCGTGACACGATCGCCTCGGCGCTGGACGCTGCCGGGTCAGCGTGGAGCAGTCCGGGCTGCCCATGCGGGAGCTGCCCGCCGGAGACCGGCTATCCGCGTGAGACGCCGTTCCATGTTCCTGTGCGAGGTGCGCAATGAGTCGACGTGGGCGGGTGCGGCGCCAGGACCGCGTGTGGTATCAGCAGCACCTCAAACGGCCTGCGGCTACTGTCCCTTTGTGGCATAAGGTCTGCGCGGCGCGGCGGCTGGTACGACGAGAGCGATCCGGCGCGGTAAGCCGGAGACGACGAATGCCCCCGCACTACGCAATGTGTAGCAGCGTAGTGCGGGCGCTCTTCGGACGCTCGGGAGGAGAATCTAGATCTGCCTTGTAACGCTTAGGCACAGTGTAATTCTTGGCAGGATACCATTTGATGCCACGCTGCCATCACTGCGCTTACCTGAAAGCCGTTGCATGCAAAATAGATTCCGGTTTCGCCTCCCCTCGTTCCTACCCGGCTACGCAGCGGCTATTCGGCGACAGCTCAATGCCGTTGGCTGGATGGTGAAGACGGCGCAAGTGCTGACGAGCGCCGTGCTCCCCATCCTGGAAGCCATTCTGATCAACACTTACTCCAGCGCGAGTGGTGATGCGAAGGGCGCGTTAGCGGTCTCGATCAAGGTCATTGCCTTCATCCACCTCGTGCTTTTTCTCATCTCGCTCGGCGGCCAAACGCCCTTGCCGCACTTCCTGCTGGAATTTGACAACCTTGAAGAGAAGGTCCGGGATCTGGAACAGTCCCTCGTCGGGCAGGAGGGGACCTCGGCAACCTTCCAGCGAGCGTCCCGCGCGGTTGAGTACTCGCTTGTCGCAATCGAGGAGATGGAGTGCACACCGCTAGCGGACGTCGAAGTTGTAGTTGGCAACGTGATGAAGCCGTGGGTCTTTGACCGCGGGCCTATCTTTTGGTTTTTCGAGACAGCGCCCCTTCACAGCTTCGCCGTCTATCTTCACGACACCGATGGCATGTTGCGGCTGCGCTGGCGCGATTGCAACCGCAGGATCCGTCGGACGGACCGGCCGTGGCCGGTTGGCACCGGCATGGTCGGGTCTTGCTTCGCGCGCGATGAGGTCCTGTTCGCCAAGGATGCTGCCGATACGACGGTTAACAATCTACTGGCGTCGGGTAAGCCAGAGGATAATAAGCTCTATCGTTCCATGATCGCAGCGCCGATCCCGGTCCACGGAACCAAGCGGGGGGTGCTGATCGTTACTAGTAGTGCGCCCGATCAGTTCAGCGAAGAGTTTCACCCCTCGTTGGTGAAAGTAGTTGCCAAACTCATCGGTCAAGCGTTAGAACACTGTTGGGAGGATCTGTCATGCCCGTCACCATCAAAGCAGTGCGCAGGCAGACGTCCGAAGGGGTGAAGCCCATCAGGGATCCGGCCACCGACGCCTACCGGCGGCACATCCGCGAGGGGGCGGATTTCGTCCAGGCTTTTTACGAAGACGAGAAGCGTAGCCGACAGGAACTCCGGAAGGCCGCTTCGAAGCTCGGTGGCCGGCTTCGGACCTATTAGGGAGCCCGCCTGCGGAAGCAACGAACGCCCCCGGAATCCAGCGCTGGATTCCGGGGGCGTTATACATTGATGTATAGCCTACGGCGTGATGCTCCGCAGCCCCCCGCAGCGCCTCGTCTGCCCGTGGGTCCCCGCTGAGCCAGCAACCCGGGCCGGCCGCATCTTGAACATGAACAGCGCCTGCCCCGCTTCCGCAAGCTCCGCCACCCGCGCCCGCTGCCCGTCTGACCACGCGAGCACGTCCGGCGCGGCGTCTCCCGTCCACCAGCTCGCCCACGCGGGCTAGGTCCACGGTGCGGGTGGCGGTGTTCATCAGCAGGTCTATCTCTGCCTCGCGGATCATCTGGTTGCGGGTGTCATGGAATGCTAATATCCGGGCGCCCAGCCGTAAACTCACAATTGCGCACTGGCGTAGCCATCCGCCATGCCGAAGCTCTGACGGGCGGGAATTCCGGCGCCTCCGCCGCCACGGGCAGTCCGCGCGCGACCGCGGTCTTATGAGGCCGACCCCGCTGCCGGCCCATGTGTG
>CAYQDT010000714.1:0-3051 GCA_964416225.1 uncultured bacterium | reverse complement strand
GACCACGCCTTTGTAAACCGCCTTCCCGTAGTTCTTCACCGCGGTTTTATGGTCGATCTTCTCCGGCAGCAGGCCCTGGCGGATCATATCGTCCAGGCTTTCGAAGGCGAGATACGGGTTGATGACGCTGGCCCCGTAGCCGAGCAAGAGGCAGAAGTGGTGCACCTCGCGCGCGTCGCCGAGCTCCACCACGAGCCCCACGCGCGTCCGCTCGCCGCGGCGCACGAGATGATGGTGCAGGCCGGCCGTGGCCAGCAGTGACGGGATCGCCGCCAGCTCCTCATTCACACCGCGGTCGCTGATGATGAGGATGTCGGCCCCATCCGCGATCGCGTCACTTGCCTGCCGGAAGAGCTCCTCCAGGGCCCGCTCCATCCCGGCCGCGCCTTCCGACGCGCGGAAGAGCATCGGGAGGGTCACCGTCTTGAAGCCGTGGCCGCCCGGCGTGGCCCCATTGAGCTGCTTGATCTTCGCCAGATCTTCATTCGTGAGGATGAAGGTGTCCAGCTTGATCTCGCGGGCGTGCTCCGGCGTCGGCTCCAGCAGGTTCGCCTCCGGTCCAAGGCTCGTGTACACGGAGGTAACCAGCTCCTCGCGGATGCAGTCCAGCGGTGGGTTGGTCACCTGCGCGAACAACTGCTTGAAGTAGTTGTACAGGAGCTGCGGCTGATCCGAGAGGACGGCGAGGGGAGTATCGGTGCCCATTGAGCCGATCGCCCACATCCCGTTCGTCGCCATCGGACCGAGGATGTACTTCTGGTCCTCCACGGTATAGCCGAACGCCACCTGCCGGTGCGTCAGCGTGTCGTGGTCCGGCAGCGGCGGCTCGGGGCCGGCCGGGATCTCATTCAGGTGGATCGAGTGCTTCTGCAGCCACTCTCCGTACGGGTGCTCGGTGGCGATCTGATGCTTCAGCTCCTCATCGCCCACGATCCGGCCCTGCGTCATGTCGACCAGGAACATGCGGCCCGGCTCCAGCCGGCCCTTCAGCACCACGTCCTCCGGCGCGATCTCGAGGACGCCCGCCTCGGAGGCCATAATGACCCGGTCATCCCTGGTGACCCAATACCGGGAGGGGCGGAGGCCGTTGCGGTCCAGCGTCGCGCCGATCACCTTACCATCCGTGAAACCGATGGAGGCCGGACCGTCCCACGGCTCCATGAAGCAGGAATGGAACGCGTAGAAGTCCTTCTTCTCCTGCGACATCGACTCGTGATGCTCCCACGCCTCGGGGATGAGCATCATCATCGCGTGGGCGGGGCTGCGCCCGGCCTTGATCAGGAGCTCGACGGCGTTGTCCAGTACCGCCGTGTCGGAGCCGTCCTCGTTCGGAACGATTGGGAGGAGCTTCTCCACGTCTCCGGGCTCGAAGAGGCTGGACTCGAGGAGCGTCTGGCGCGCGCGCATCCAGTTGGCGTTGCCGCGCTTGGTGTTGATCTCGCCGTTGTGGGAGATCATCCGGTACGGGTGCGCGAGCTCCCAGCTCGGGAAGGTGTTGGTGCTGAACCGGGAATGGTACATGCAGAGGGCGCTGTCCAGCTCCTCGTCATGGAGATCCCGGAAATAGAGGTCTACCTGCTCCGGCGTGAGCATGCCCTTGTAGACGAGCGTGTAGCAGGAGAGGCTCGGGAAGTAGAAATAGCCCTTGCCCGCGATGTCGGACTGGGCGACCGCGTTCTCGAAGCGGCGCCGGATCACGTAGAGCTTCCGCTCGAACGCGTCCGCGTCCGCACAGCGCGGCCCGCGCCCGACGAACGCCTGCTCCATGTCCGGCTCCACGTCCAGCGCGCCCTGACCCAGGGAGCTGTTGTCCACCGGTACCGGCCGCCAGGCGAGGAACGTCTGCCCCTCTTCCCGGACGATCTGCTCGAAGAGCGCCTTACCGGCGGACGCGCCCGCGGAGTTCTTCGGCAGGAAGAGCGTTCCCACGCCGTACTCGCCGGCAGCCGGCAGCGTGACGCCCCGTGCGGAGAGCTCGCGCCGGAAGAAGGTGTCCGGTATCTGGATGAGGATCCCCGCGCCGTCCCCGGTGTTGACCTCGCAGCCGCACGCCCCGCGATGGTTCAGGTTGTTGAGCGCGGTGATCCCGTCCCGCACCATCTGGTGCGATTTCTTCCCTTTCAGGTGGACCAGGAAGCCGACGCCACACGCATCGTGCTCGTTTTGCGGATCGTAGAGACCCTGCTTCGGAGGGAGTCCGACGGCCATTTACGGGTTACCTCAGTAATACCAGGTTGCTTTCGGGGTGTTGGGATCCGGCGCCCGTAGCGGGACTCCCGGAGAGCTTCGCGTGCGCGACATACCGGCGTCGCGGCACCGGCTCGTGGGAGCGAAGGCCGCTGACGACAAAGGGGCCGCGTCCGCGCGATGCGGAAACGCCGCCCCTCGTTGGGCTATGCCGGACACGCCGACACTGGCGCTCCCGGACATCTTACGTTAATTCATTCTCTGGCGACCGACACGTCCCAGCCAAGCTCCGTTGCTCGGCTGAAACGGTGGATTCTTTATATAGCAAAAGGGGGTGGGGGAGTAAAGCTTATTTTTTGCTGAACAACGGTTTAAGGTTTACGCTCGCGCCATCCGGGGCAGTGCCCCGCTACCGGTTCTCCATCCGGTGCGTCGTTCCCTGCGAGACGCGGGCAGATCAGGCGCCGCGGAGGTCAGAGCTCCGTAGCCGTCCGCGCGGGATCCGCCGGAAGGGCCGCGCCGCCCACGACGCTCTCCACGTGATAGCAGCCTTCTTCCCGAATCAGGATGTAAAGGGCGCTCGCAGTCTGGCCGTTGCTTCCCGTGACGCGGACGGGGATCTGCACGATATCGCCGTCCGCCGCCGCCTGCGCGGGACCGAACTGCACCTCGCGAGATTGGGCGAACTCCGGATAGCGGGTCTGAATCAGCCTCCGGAATTCGGTATCGGACTTCCACTGCCGGTGCAGCGCGGCGCTCTGCAGGGAGCGTGCCCGCGCGTAGTCCCCGCGCCGGAACGCCGCTACCTGCTCCCGAATCAGGCTGCATGCGGCGTCCAACTCCGCGCGCCGGGGGGCGCGCCAC
>CAYQDT010000713.1:0-3054 GCA_964416225.1 uncultured bacterium | reverse complement strand
CAAGGTCGGACGCGGACTTCAGGTGATCGCCGGCCAGGATCCCCAGGCCGCCGGCGTAGAGCGGGAGCGATTCATGAAGTCCGAACTCCGCGCTGAAGTAGGCCACCGGCTGCCCGCCGCGCTTTTGGCGGTACTGCTCCGCCTCCGACGCTGCAGGCCGCCCCAGATAGGCGTGGAGGCCCGCCGCGAGCCGGTCGGCGCGCCGGACGAACTCCGGATCGGAAGACAGCTCCGCGAGGCGGTGCGGTGAAACCTGCTCCAGCATGGCGCGGGGGTTATGACCGGATGCCTCCCACAGGCGGTCGTCGATCTCCCGGAAGAGGGAGATGCCGTCCGGGATCCAGGCCCAGGCGACGTTCCACACGATCTCCGCGAGGGCGCGGAGGCTCTCGGGAAGGCACGTTCGCTGGCGGGCGACATCGACGGACAGGGCGGCGAAGATGGGATCGGTGGTCATCATTGGAAGCACAGCGGGATGAGCATGCCGTCGGGTCTCGTTGGCTCGCGGCACGGCGTCGGAAGGCTAGCAGCGGCCGGATCGAGCCGGCCGCTCTGTTATGCCCGAATTCGTACCCGGTGCCACCTGAACCGGGACCTGGCCGGGCCCGGAGAGGGGTGCCGGTTGGGGCAGGCGGCCGGCGCCTGCCCACCGGCTTCACGGAACGGCTCAGCGCCTCGCCAACGCCAGCTCTCCCCGCAGCGCGGACCGGAGGTCCGGGTGCTGAAACCGGAAGCCGGAGGCCTCAAGGCGAGTGGGGAGGACGCGGGCGCTGGTCAGGGCCATGGCGTCGGCCATCTCGCCGAGAGCCGCGCGCAGCGCGAACGCCGGCACGGGCAGGACCGCCGGCCGGTGGAGCTCCGCGGCGAGCGCGCGTGTCCAATCCTGATTGGTGCAGGGGTGCGGCGCCGTTCCATTCAACGGACCGGAGTGCCCGCTGTCCAAAACGTACCGGATCGCTCTCACCAGGTCTGTCAGCGAGATCCAGCTCCACCACTGCCTACCCGAGCCGAGCCGGCCGCCCAGGCCGGCGCGAAAGAGGGGCAGCACTTTACCCAGCGCGCCGCCGTCCGCTGCAAGGACCACCCCGATCCGGAGGTGCGCGACCCGGACTCCGGCCGCCTCGGCCGGTTCCGTGGCCGCCTCCCATTCCCGGCAAACCCGCGCGAGGAAATCGGTACCCGGTGCGCTCTCCTCCGTCAGGATCTCGTCGCCACGGTCCCCGTAATAACCAATGGCGGAAGCCGAGATCAGCACGCGCGGCGGCTGCGCGAGGCGCACCACCGTTTCAGAGAGGAAGCGGGTGCTCTGCACGCGGCTCTCGCGGATTTCCGCTTTCAGCGTCTCGGTCCAGCGCCCGGACGCGATGCTCTTGCCGGCCAGATGAACAACGGCATCTATTCCTTCCAGTGCTGCCAGATCCGTTGAATCCGGCACACCCCGCAGTGGATCCCACCGGATCTCGCCTGCGTCCTCCCGGGGAGCGCGCCGGACGAGCGGACGGACCCGGTAGCCATCTCCGCGGAGCGAGGCGACGAGGCGTGTCCCGATCAGCCCGGAGGACCCGCTGACGGCGACGGTCCCCCGCGGGCCGGCGCTCCGCGCGACGCCGGCGGTGCTCATGGGGTGTCCGCGGCAAGGATCTCCACCGAGTTTCCGGCGGGATCCTCGACATAGATGGAGCGGGTCCCGTCCCGGTGCGGCTTGAGCGGGCCGAAGCGCTCCGCCTCGGGACTCTCCAAAGCGAGGTGCGGCGGATGCTGGTCCGGAATCACCAGGGCCAGCTTCGCGTTAGAAAACTCGAGAAGCGCCCACGTATCGTCTTGATAGGCGACACGACAGCGAAACTGCTGCGTGTACCAGCGGACCGCTTCCGCCACGTCCGCAACGGACACGGCGACATGGTGGATTGCATCGAGTCTTCCGGACATTTCCCCTCACCCCCGGCGGCGCCACATGTAATCCTACCCCGAGCCGGCACCTGCGCTCCGCCGGAGAAGGTCTACTACCACCAGTGTACCGTTGTACGCGTTAGCAAGCCCCGCCCGGTCGCCCTCACGGTGCTAATCGGGGCAGGTCTCGCGCATGCTGGTCTGCGGGCGCCGGACCCGGGCCAACCGGACGCGCGGGAGCGAGAGGCCGTGGAAGCTCGGCGCGGCGGTATGCTTCGCCAGCGGAGAACTCCCCGGAAGATCGCGCCGCCCAGTGCGGGGGCGGCGGAAGGGGCTTTCCGGCTCGTGGCGGGAGGTCTGACGGGGTCGCCGAGGCAGCGGCGCGTACCCAGGACCGAAGTGGCCGGCGAGGGAGGACCCCCACCGGCCACTTCGGAGACCGCTACTTCGCCGCGGCCTGCCGGGCCGTGGCCGCCCCGGTGAGCGGGCAGCGGGTGCAGTCCGCTCCGGTTGCGTGCTCCGCGCGGGCCTGGAGCACGGCGACGGTTTGCGGGTCCTTCGACGTGAGGCGTACCTGCACCCCATCGCCCAGCTTTTCGACCTTGACCACCACCGGTCCGGTTGCCGCGGCGGAGACGCCGGCCGACGCTCCGGCGCCGTGCGGCTGCCCGTTCCACAGGCTCATCGCCGCCCGAATCGGGCACCCCTCCTCCTTCACGGCCTGCGCGTATCGCTCCGGGTGCCCGCCCGTCACGGCAAACGAGACGCCTCCCAGTCCAAGCGCCACGGCGCCGATTGCCGCAGCGGTCTTTGCCAGCAACATCCTGTTTCCGTCCTTTCCACGTAGAGTCAGCGGATGCGGTCACCGCGCCGATCGGGCCCTCACGTGCGGCAGTGCCCCGGCGGCCGACCTTGCGACGTATGAGACGGACCGCGCGTGAAAAAAAGATAAAGGCCCCGGTCGTCGGCGAATCTTCACCGAACTTTCACCATCCGGAACGGATCATGGGCTGTAGAAGCCGTGGACGCCAGACGGGAAGGAAGATGCGGATCCTGCTCATTGAGGATGATCGGGGCATTCAGGAACTGGTGCGAACCGGGCTGGAGCTGGCGTCGGAAGCGCGAGCGCTGGCAACCGGCGCTACCGGGAGTGCTCCATGGCTG
>CAYQDT010000712.1:0-3061 GCA_964416225.1 uncultured bacterium | reverse complement strand
AGGCCGTGGCGCGAATGAAGTCCACGGCATAGTTGTTGTGCTCCTCGATGCCCGTGGCGACCGTCAGGATGTTCGGGTCGAAGATGATATCTTCCGCCGGGAACCCGACTTCGGTCGTGAGGATGCGGTAGGCGCGCTCGCAGATCTCGGTCCGGCGCTCGAAGTTATCCGCCTGCCCCTGCTCGTCGAACGCCATCACCACCACGGCTGCGCCGTAGCGCCGGACCAGGCGCGCCTGCTCGCGGAACTTCTCCTCACCCTCCTTGAGGCTGATCGAGTTCACCACGCACTTACCCTGGACGGACTGGAGCCCTGCCTCGATGACGGACCACTTGGAGCTGTCGACCATCACGGGAACCCTGGCGATGTCCGGCTCGGCCATCGCCAGGCTCAGGAAGCGGCGCATCGCCGCTTCGCCGTCCAGGAGGCCCTCGTCCATGTTCACGTCGATGACGTTGGCGCCGCTGTCCACCTGCTGGCGCGCAACCGCGAGGGCATCATCATAGTTTCCCGCCAGAATCAGTCTGGCGAACTTCGGTGAGCCCGTGACGTTCGTCCGCTCTCCGATCATCGTGAAGTTGCTGTCGGGCCGGATGAGGAACGGCTCCAGGCCGCTGAGCGCCGTGAGGTGCTGGGCGGGTGGCAGCGGGCGGGGCTTTCGGTCCTTCACCGCGGCGGCGATGTTGCGGATGTACTCCGGAGTGGTCCCACAGCAGCCCCCGACGATGTTCAGCCAACCGTTGTCCGCCCACTCCCGCAGGTAGGGATGCAGCTCGTCCGGACCCAGGTCGAACCCGGTGTCGGAGAGGGGGTTGGGCATCCCCGCGTTCGGATAGCAGCTCACGTAGATGGGGACCAGGTGCGCCAGCTCCTCGATGTACGGCCGCATCTCCTGCGGGCCCAGCGCGCAGTTGATCCCGACGCTGAGCAGCGGCGCATGCGAGATGGTGATCCAGAATGCCTCCAGAGTCTGGCCGGAAAGGGTCCGTCCCGAGGCGTCCGTGATGGTGACGGAGGCCATGATCGGCACCCGCCGGCCGCTCTCGTCGAAGTACTTCAGGATGGCGAACAGCGCGGCTTTGAGGTTGAGCGTATCGAACGTCGTCTCGCAGAGAAGCAGGTCGACGCCCCCATCCATCAGTGCCCGGACCTGCTCGTAGTATGCCTCGGTCACCTGGCTCCAGGAGACCGCCCGGAACCCGGGGTCGTTCACATCCGGAGACAGGGAAAGGGTCCGGTTCATGGGTCCGATCGCCCCGGCGACGAAGCGCGGCGTGCCGGGCTCCTTTTCCAGCGCCGTGTTGACCGCACTGCGCGCGATCCGGGCGGACTGCACGTTCATCTCGTAAACGAGGTGCTCGAGCCCGTAATCCGCCATTGAAACGGCGTTGGCGTTGAAGGTGTTCGTCTCCAGGATGTTCGCGCCGGCCTCCAGATACTGGCCGTGGATCTCCTCGATGATGTCCGGCCGGACCAGCGAGATCAGCTCGTTGTTGTTCAGGAGGTCGATCGGGTGGTCCAGGAACCGCTTCCCGCGGTAGTCGGCTTCGGTGAGCCGGTACCGCTGGATCATGGTCCCCATCGCGCCATCCAATACCAGGATCCGTTCCTGGAGCAGCTGCCGGATCTGTTCGTCGATAGTCATGCTGGAATACTCGGTCTCCACCCGGAAGACGCAGCGCGCGAGGTACGCAGCGGCAAAAGAGGATAGCACGGAATCGGGCGCTGCGGCATCCCCGCGGGTAATCCGGCGCGCGCGGCGGGCCCCTGCCGCTGCCGGAGTCAGCACCACAACGACTGCAGCACCGGCTTCACGTTCGGGCTCACCCCTCGTTGAAAAGGCGGCGGTAGAGGTTTCGAACCACGGCTGCCTGGCGTGGGCCCAGCGCCGCGAAGTGGTCCAGACCCGGCGCCGGATTGATCTCCAGGATTGCATACGCCGCGGTCGGGTCGGTCAGGTCCGCACACGCCAGATCGACGCCGCAGAGCTGCAGTCCCATCTCCCGGGTGAGCCGGATACACAACTCCCGCCAGTGCGGGTGCAGCTCCTCCAGGCGGTCCTGCGCGTCACCTCCCGCGGAGAGGTTCGAGATGTCGTAAATCTGGTGGGCCGCGCCTGACGGCATGACGGAGTCCAGATCCAGGTTCCGCGCGGCGAGCCGCGCGCGGATGCGGGGATCTTCCCGGTCGATCACCGTCCCGCGGCCCATCGCTTCCTGGCGTGCCTGTTCATGCTCCAGGAGCTCGCGCACGGACGCGCGCCCATCCCCCACCACCCGCAGAGGGATCCGTCCATAACAGGCGATCACGTCTTCACGCAGTACCACCACCCGATAGTCCGGCAGCGGCACCTCCGCCTCCACGAGGGCCACGCAGCTCCGCTGGTCGTCCAGGTGGCGCAGCGCGGCGCGCACCTCGTCCTCCGCCGCGCATCGGCTCACGCCCCGGCCCTGCGACCCGTGGTTCGGCTTCACGTAGCACGGATAGCCCACCACGTCCCGCACGTACGCCGGTGCATCTTCAGCCAGCCGGTACCGGGCGGCTCGGTAGCGGCCCAGGTTTCGGTGGATCAGTTCGACGTAATGCCCGAGGAGAAACGTCTCGCCGAGCGGCACCCGGTACCCGAGGCGCCCCAGAAAATAGTTCGTATAGCCTTTATCCCGGGCGATTTCCGCGGCGCCGGCCGGGTTGACGTCCAGCGTTGTGCCGCGCAGCAGCCGCACGTCGCCGCTCCGGTAGAGCAGGCGGGCGGCATAACCGTATTCCGGCTCCACGTCGATCTCCGCGACGCGGGGCAGGTCACCCGAAGCGAACAGCTCCACGAGCAGCCGCACCACCAGGGGCTGCGCGGGATGTGGATGCAGGTGCGGCTGCGACATAGCTCGGACGAGGACCGATCCCTGGAAAGGGTTGCGGTCCTCGAATTGTAACACAGGCACGGCGGTCGACTGCGGACGGCGGGGTAGCCGGCTCGGCGGGAGCGGCCACCCGCACAGGGCGCGGAGACGGCTACTTCGGCCGGTCGGCCCGCTCCGGACCGAGCGCGTTGGGATCCTTTTCT
>CAYQDT010000711.1:0-3064 GCA_964416225.1 uncultured bacterium | reverse complement strand
GTGGGCGGAGGCGACGCTGGCCCCCGCCGGCGTTGAGGTAGTGACCCCGCGGGAGCCGGACCGGCGCGGGGGGCACGTGGCGCTTGCCCATCCCGACGCGCGGCGGCTTTGCCGGGCGCTCCGGGACGGGGGAGTGGTGCCGGACTTCCGGCCGCCCAACCTGATCCGCCTGGCGCCGGCCCCGCTCTACAACACCTTCTCCGAATGCCGCGAAGCGATGATCCGGCTCGAGGCGATCGTGCGCAGCGGGCGGTACCTGGGATTGGAGACGGAGCACGAAAATCAGCCTTAAGGCGGGCGCCGGATCTGCCACAATCCGGGTGGTTTGTGTCGGCCGCGCCGGGAGCCCGCCCGGGATGGCGACTCCCCCGTCGTTCCGGGGACCACAGGCTGCCGGCCGCCCCTGGGGCGGAGCGCGCCCCGTCGAGCGAGCATCGCTCCACCGCGTCGCGAGTTGCTTTTTTGCAGCAGCGCAGCATCGGGCGCCGTACACCTTGAAAACGGCCGACAGTGTGCTATCAAAAGACCGATTGCCATCCCGCCACAGTTCCCGCCGGAGCTTGCAGCATCCCGGTCTCCCACCAATTGGGTTCCGGCGCGCACTTTCTGTTACTGTGAGTTTCCGAATGATCGAGGACCCTGCTCGCCGGCTGATCCCCACCGGCCCGAGGCGCTCGGGAGCAGCGGGGTGAGCGACACCCTACCGGATCATCAACTGGAGCCGATTGCCCGTCTGGCTCGAGAGGTACTGCGGGTCCCGGCGGCCCAACTGCTGGTGCTCGACGGCGAACGGGTCGTGCTCGCCGCCGGCTCCGGTGTCTCGGAGCGGGGCACCGTCGAGGCCGCCGCAGACCTGGCGGATACGCCCTGCTCGGTCGTCGTCCGGGAGGCCGCCCCGGTGGCCGTCGCGGAGGCGGCCGCCGACCCCCGGCTGCGGTCCCTGCCGGGCCTCGCCGGCCGCGCCATCACCGCCTACCTGGGGGTGCCGATCGTGGTCTCCGGGGCCGTTGCGGGCTGCCTGCAGGTGTCCGCGCCGCGCCCCCGGGAGTGGACGCAGCGCGACGTCGACCGGCTGCAAGACCTCGCCGCGTCCGCGGCGGCGGTTCTGGATCTCCGGCTGCGGCTCCGCCGGAGTGAGCAGCAGGAAGTGGAAGCGCGGCGGGTCCAGGCGTGGTGCGAGAAGCTCGCGGCGAGCGCGCAGGAGGGGATCTGGATCCTTGACGCGGGGGGCAGGACTACCTACGCGAACCCCCGCATCGCGGAGATCCTGGGCTGCGCTCCCGGGGAGCTCGAGGGGCGCTCCGTCTTCGACTTCATCGATCCGGAGCGGAACGCGGAGGTGCTGGAGAATCTGCGCCGCCGGAGCGGCATCGCGGAGCGGCATGAGTTCCAGTTTCGCCGGTGCGACGGCACTCCGGTCTGGGTGGTCTGCTCCACGCAGCCGCTCCTCGACGAGCAGGGGAAATACTCCGGAGCGCTGGCGTTCATCACCGACGTCACGGAGTTCCGCCGGGTGGAGGATGCGCTGGAGCGCCAGGCCAGCCTCTTTTCGGCCGTGATGGAGAGCACCACCGATACCGTTTTCCTGAAAGATCTGGAGCACCGCTACGTGCTGATCAACTCCGCCGGCGCCGCCGCGCTGGGACGGTCCGTCCCCGAGGTGGTGGGGCGCCGGGACGCGGAGCTGCTGCCTCCGGAGGTTGCGGCCCGCTTTGTCCGGGATGACGTGTGGATCTTCCAACATGGCCGCTCACGGACCCAGGAGCAGGATGTGGTGATCGATGGAGTTCCGCGCACCTTCCTGACCACCAAAGACCCGTACCGGGACCGGGAGGGCCGGATCATCGGAGTGATCGGCATCTCGCGGGACATCACCGACCGCAAGCGGAGCGTCGAGGCGCTTCGGGCCAGCGAGGAGCGGTATCGCTCGATCTTCGACGCCTCGGGAATCGGTATCTGCAGCATCGACCTGGAGGGCCGCATCCTGGACGTGAATGCAGCCTGGGCCCGCGCTCTGGGATACGAGGCGGCGGAGGTACGCGGCCGCCACTTCCTGGACTGGATCCATTCCGAATATCGCCAGCTGGAGCGCACGCGGTTTGCGGAGCTGGTGTCCGGGCGGAGCGACAGCTATCGGATGGAGCAGCGGTATATCCGCCGCGACGGATCGTCCGGCTGGGGCCACCTCACGGCCACGGCCGTCCGGGACGCGGCGGGCCGCCCGCAGGGTGTGATCCGCACGATCGCGGACATCACGGAGCGTCGGGTCTTCGAAGCGGCACTGCGGGAAAGCGAGGAGCAGCTCCGCCACATGCAAAAGATCGAGGCGATGGGCCGGCTGGCCGGCGGCATCGCCCACGACATGAACAATATGCTGGCCGTGATCAACGGCTACAGCTCGCTTCTGGAAGGGACTCCCGCCGCGCGTCCGGTGCTGGGCCAGATCCAGGAGATCCGCCGGGCCGGAGAGCGGGCCGCTGCCCTCACGCGTCAACTGCTGGCCTTCAGCCGGAAGCAGGTGCTGGATCCCCGGAGCGTGGATCTGAACGAGATCGTCGACAGCACGCAAAAGATGCTGCGGCGGCTCATCGGAGCGCACATCGAGCTGAACACGCGCCGCGAGCCGCGGCTGGGCATGGTCCGGGTGGACCCGGGACAATTCGAGCAGGTGCTGGTCAACCTGATCGTCAACGCCCGGGACGCGATGCCGAACGGCGGCCAACTCACCATCTCCACCGCGAATGTGGAGCTGGACGAAGCGTACGCCGCGCAGCACCGGGAGGTGATGCCCGGTCGCTATGTCATGGTGGCGGTGGAAGACACCGGCTGCGGGATGGATGAGGAGATCCTCTCGCATATCTTCGAGCCGTTCTTCACCACCAAACCGGTCGGCCAGGGCACGGGCCTGGGCCTTTCGACCGTGCACGGGATCATTCACCAGAGCGGCGGGCACCTCACCGTGGAATCGGAGCCGGGGCAGGGCACCACGTTCCGGGTGTACCTCCCGCGCGCGGATCAGCCCCGAGAAGCGGAGGCCGTCGCGGCGGCGGAGCAGGTACCGCCG
>CAYQDT010000710.1:0-3068 GCA_964416225.1 uncultured bacterium | reverse complement strand
GGCGCTCAAGAAAGCGCCGCCCATCAAGAACGCGGAGGTGAAGCGTGAGCTGCCGAACACGCTGCGTATCGAGATCGCGGAGCGCCATCCGGCCATCCTGGTCCGCTCCTCCGCCGGCGCCTTCCACGCGGACCCGGAGGGGATCCTCTTCGAGCGGGTGACGGAGGCCGGCAGCAAGCTTCCCGTGCTGGAGCTGGCTCCCCGGCAGGTCCCGCCGCTGGGGCAGCGGATCAGCGCGGAGTGGGTGAAAACGGTGGGAGAGTGCACCCTGCTGGCACAGCGGGAGCACCTGAATCTTCAGAAGCTGCGCGTTGACGAGGGCGGGGAGCTGTGGTTAAATGTAGGGATTGATTCAGGTGGTCAAACCCTCTCACTCCCCGTGCGCGTCGGCCGTGCCGCGGAGCTTCCGGAGAAATTCCGCGATATCCGCCTGAGCCTGCTCGGGTTCAAGGACCGGATGGCCACCGCTACCTATCTCAATGTGATGTGCGCGGGCCGCCCGGCGATCGGCGTCCCGGACACCGATCGCCCGAACTAAAGGGACGGGCGGAACGCCCGGTCCTCCCGGTGGCCGGTGCGGCGCCGCCCGGCTGCACACGGATCCGCCTGCCGTCAACTTCTCGCGCCGGCCCGCGGCTCACTCCCGGCCCCGGCCAGGACGATCACCATGTCGCTTCCGGGTTCTGACATACCGCCGCTCGGCCCCTTTCCGGGCCCCGCCGCGGCGCCCCGATCGGACCACTGGGTCTGGCAGGTCACCGCGCTCAGCGTGGTCCTCGGCGTGATGGTCTCCCTCGCCGTCACCACCACCGCGCGGATCCGGCAGACGGGCGTCTCCGGCAGCCGGCTCGGCGTCTCCGCGGCCTTCATGGCGCGGTACCGGGAGCAGAACGCGCAGCAGCAGCCCGAGATCGTCGCGCTCCGCCGGGAGCGGGACCGGTACATGGCGAACGTCGAGGGGGACAGCGAGGCCACGGAAGGGGTCAAGCGGCGGTTCGCGGAGCTGAAGCGGGTCTCCGGCCTTTCCGCCGCGGAGGGGCCGGGTCTGGTGATCACCATCCATGACAACGTGCCCGCCAGCGGCGCCGCGCCGCTCGGCAACTACGTTGAGTACATGGTCCACGACCAGGACCTGAACAACCTCCTGGCGGAGCTGAAAGCCGCGGGCGCCCAGCAGCTCGGCATCTCGGGCGTGGATACGGCGAATCCCCAGCGGGTGGTGGTCACCACCACGGCGCGCTGCGTCGGCCCCTCGGCGGTGGTGAACGGCACCTACCTCTCGGCGCCGTATCACCTCTACGCCATCGGCGACCCGAAGGCACTGCGCGGCGCCCTGGAGCGGCCGGACGGCTACATCCACACCCGCGGCCTCGATGCCCGCAAGATGATCACCATTGAGGAATCGCCGCAGGTCCGGGTGCCGGAGTATGCCGGCGCGCTCACCGCTCACTACGCGAAGCCGGTGGAAGAGTAGCTGCGGGAGCCGCTGCGGTCTCGCGCTCTCCGGCCGCCGGGAAATGTCGTGCGGGAGCGACTCTTTGCCGCGCGCGGCCGTATTATAAGTTCGGGAGGGAAGGGTCCGTCCCACCCGGCGAAGCACGGATCGGAAACGGGCCGGAGCGTCTCCGAATCCGGAGACGCCGCAGGGAACCGGCCGGACAGCGGCCGGGAAGTGATAGGAAGCCGCAAGGAAGCCGCATGGAAGCCGCCGCGGGAGAAAGCCCAGTCGCAGAGCCGTCCCGGCGCGCCGCGGGTCCGCACGTGCAGCACTGGGTCTGGCAGGTGACGGCGCTCTCCGTCGCGCTGGGGGTCATGCTGGCGCTGGCCATCCGCACGGAAGAGCACATCCGGAACATGGGGCTCCCCTCGGAGCGGCATGGGGTCTCCGCCGCGTCCATGACGAAGTGGCAGACCCAGGGGCGCAAGCTGGAGGCGGAGATCCGCCAGCTCCGAGCGCAGGTAGCGGAATTCCGCGCGAGTGCCAAAGATAAGAACCGGGCGAGCGACCTGATCCGCGAGCAGTTTTCCGACTATCGCGCGCTGATGGGCTATGCTCCCGTTCAGGGACCGGGCCTCCGGATCCGGCTGAAGAACAGCCCGGTGCCCGTTCTTCCCGGCACCCGGCCGATCGATTACCTGGCAAACGACCAGGATCTGAACGGATTGATCAATGAGCTCTGGGCTGCGGGCGCGGAAGCCGTGGCGCTGGGCGGCGCGGGCGACCCCACGCCGCAGCGATACATTGTCAGCACTACCGTGCGCCCGGACGGCAAGGGAGTCTCCGTGGACGGGGTGAAACTATCCGCGCCGTATGAAATTCTGGCCATCGGCAACCCGAAGGAGCTGCGCGCGGCGCTCTCCATGCCGGAGGGAATCATCCAGACCCGCGGCCTGGGCCCAGATGTTTTGAAGATGATCTCCCTGGAGGAAGCGGAGCACCTTGTTCTCCCAGCCCACCACAACTCCGGCCCCGGCGCAGCAGCCGGCGCAGACGAACATCCCGGCGCCGACGCTGCCGGAGGTGAGCGCTCGCCGCAGCTCTAAGCACAAAATCTGGTGGCCCATCGTCGGCTTTCTGGTCGGCTTCGTCATCGCGCACTTTACCCTGCGGGACGGCGTGCCGCTGCCCGTGGCTGAGTATCTCTCGCTGGCCGTGCTCGCGGGGCTGGACTCCGTGTTCGGCGGCATCCGCGCCGGCGTGGAGCGGCGGTTCCGCAGCGACGTCTTCTTGAGCGGCTTCCTGGTCAATATGGTCCTGGCCGTGGCACTGGTCTACCTGGGCAGCGTCATCGGCGTGAGCGACCTGTACCTCGCCGCCGTCGTCACCCTGGGCTGGCGCATCTTTACCAACCTATCCGTCATCCGCCGCGACTGGCTGGAGCGGCACTCCGAAAAGCACGCAGAAAGACTTTCCGCTCGTGGCAACCTCTGAGATCGTCGTTGCCCTCGATATCGGCACCACGAAAGTCTGCGCCCTGGTGGGAGAAGTTTCGGGAGAGGACCAGGTAGAGATCCTGGGTGTCGGGATGGCTCCCTCCACCGGTATGCGCAAGGGCGTGGTAACGGAT
>CAYQDT010000709.1:0-3068 GCA_964416225.1 uncultured bacterium | reverse complement strand
GCGGACCGCGGTCCACCTGCTGGCGCTGGCCACCGAAGAGGACCCGGCCGGCGAGTTCACGCTCTACTACTCGGACGGCTCGAAGGAGACCCGCAACGTCACCTTCACGCACTGGAACGACGCCCCCAAGCACGGAGAGCGGGCGGCGTTCATCACCCCTCACCGGCATACCGCCGCGGGTGATGACCCGTCGACGCGCTGCTACCTGGACCACTACGTCCTGCCGTCCGACCGTCTCAAGCAGCTCGTCGGCGTGGAGCTGCCGAAGCTTGCGGCGGTGAAGATCCTCGCCATCACGCTGGAGTCGGCCACCCTGAAGACGAACTGACGGGAGCGCCCGGGCCTCCGGTGATCCGAAGCGGATGGGCAGGGAGCGCGCAAGCGACTTCCCTGCCCATCCGCTTTTTGCCGCGCCCGGTCCGCGGCCACGGTTGGGCCCGCCCGGCGAAGGACGGGTGCGACAGACGCTGAAGATGCGAAATAAGATCCGGGTTGAGGCTGTCCCGCCCCTTCGGCAACCGCACCGCGGATCGCCGGGCGCCGGGACTGGAGCGGAAGCAGATCCGGAGTCAATCCGGAGCGGAAGAAGGTGCAAGAATGGCAAGAACCGCCGTTCCGGTCGACGTGCATGAAGCAATTCTGGATGCGGCCACCCACCTGATGGAGCGGTACGGCTACCGGAAGATGACGATGGACGACGTCGCCCGCGAAGCGCGGATCGGAAAGGCGACCATTTACGGCTACTTCTGTGGCAAGGAGGCGATCGGTCTCTCCGTGCTGGAGAGGTACCATGCCCGGGTCGAGGAGCGCTGGCGGGAGATCGACGCCCTCCGGCTGGCGCCCCCGGAGTGGGTCCGCGCCCTTCTCGTCGAGCGGGTGCTGCTGCTGTTCGATATCGCGCAGCGCCACCAGCAAAGCCTGGACGAGACCCTCGCCTCCCTCCGCCACCTCGTGCTGCCGCGCCGCGAGCAGTGGGCGCAGGCGGACGCCCGGCGTCTGGCGGAGGTCCTGCGCGAGGGCGTCGCACGGGGAGTGTTTGAATGCGAAAACCCCCTGGAGGCGGCGCAGACCCTGCTCACCTGCACGAACGGTCTGCTCCCTTACAGCCTCTCCCCCCGGGAGCTTGCCGAGCGGGCAGAGGTGGAGGCACGCGCGAATCGGGTCGTGGATATGGTCTTCCGGGGTTTGCTCCGTTCAGGCCCGCGGTAAACTCGACCCAATCGGGCTCGAATCGGGCAGCCGGCCAGGTTTGTAACGAGCGGTTGCCTCGACGAGGAGCGGACGTGCCGGCGCTGACCGCTGTCACCGGACACCGGTAGTGACTAGAATCGACTGGAATACTAATTCGGTCGGAATCAGACGAAGCCATGCCCGAGACTACCCAGCCCGGAACAGAAAAAGTCGGAACTCCTCACGCGAACGGTACGGCCGGTGACGGCGGAGCGGCCGCGCCGGGCGCCGCCCCCGGACCCTTACCCGGCGTGGCCCGGCCGGCGGGGCGTGGACGCGCGTGGCTGAAGCCGGTGATGATCACGGCCCTGATCATCGCCGCGCTGGTCGGCGGGGTCTGGGCATTCAACTACTTCCGGTGGAGCGGCACGCATCCCAGCACCGATGACGCCTACGTCAGCGGCAACCTGGTGAACGTGAGCCCGGTCATCGGCGGCACGCTCGAGCAGATCACCGTTCAGGAGGGGGATTACGTCCGGCGCGGGCAGCTCCTGGCACGTCTCGACAACTCCGGCCCGCTGGCGTCCGTGAGACAGGCGCAGGCCAACTACCAGGCGGCGCTCAGCCAGATCCCGCAGGCGGAGCGAAATCTCGCGTTCCAGCAGCAGGCAACCCGGGCGGCGGTGCGCCGGGCCCAGGCCGCACTGGCGGCCCAGAAGGCGCGAACGGCCGGCGCCCAGCAGACGGTGGCCCTCACCTCGGCCACGGTGAGGCAGCAGGTCCGCCAGGCACGGAGCCAGGTGAGCGCGGCCCAGGCAACCGCGGACCAGGCACGCGCGCAGGTCGGCAGCGCCGTTGCCGCGCGTGAGAACCAGCGCCAGGGGATCGCCACCGCGCGGGCGGCGCTGGCGAACTACGAGCAGCAGGTGATCACGGCGCAGCGAGCGGCCCAGGCCGCGCAGTCCCGCGTTCAGGCCGCCCAGGCGGAGACGGACCGGGCGGCACGCGACGAGGTGCGGTACCGCACCCTCTACCAGCAGGGCGCGGCCGCGGCGCAGACCTATGACAGCGCGCGGGCGCAGGCGCGAAATGCGCGCGCGCAGCTCCAGGCCGCCCAGGCTGAAGCGGAGCAGGCAAACTCCCAGATCGAGCAGGCCCGCCGGGGCGTCCAGCAGGCCGAATCCCAGGTGGAGCAGGCCCGGCGGACGGTCCAGCAGGCCCAGGCCCAGGTCGACGCGGCGCAGAAGGCTGCGGACGCGGCCCAGGAAGAGGTCGGCGTCGCCCGATCGGGACTCCGCCTGGCGGAGGCGAACACCGGTCAGGTGGGGATCCAGCAGTCCAACGCGCTCTCCGCGATTCAGCAGAGCGGCGAGGCATCGGCGGACATCGCCAACGCCGAGGCCGGGCAGGAGCAGGTGGAGCTCCGTCGCAAGCAAGTCGACACCGCGCGCGCCCAGGCGCAGCAAGCGCAGGCCGTGCTCGCCAACGCGAAGATCACGCTGGACGACACCCTCATCTTCGCCCCGACCGATGGGATGGTGGTCCGTAAGGACGCCAACCCCGGCACCGCGCTCCAGCCGGGCCAAACGATCGTCACGGTGACCTCCGGCGGCGACGGGTGGGTGACCGCCAACTTCAAGGAGACCCAGCTCCGGGACGTGCGCGTCGGCCAGCCGGCGGAAGTGGAAGTGGACGCCTTCCCGAAGAAGCACTTCAAGGGCTACGTGGCGAGCATCATGGAAGCGACCGGCGCCGCGACCTCTCTCCTTCCGCCGGACAACGCGACGGGCAATTTCACCAAAGTCGTCCAGCGCGTGCCGGTCCGGATCAATTTCGTTCCGGCCAACCCGGGCGAGGACGCGCAGTACGCCCGGATCGACGACATCCGAAACCTCCGC
>CAYQDT010000708.1:0-3071 GCA_964416225.1 uncultured bacterium | reverse complement strand
GGCGATCCCGTTGCGCGCCTCGCCGCCCGGCGCCGCGATGCGGCACCGCTCGATCACCACATTCTCACACGGCACGTTCACGCGGCGGCCGTCGGCATTCCGGCCGGACTTGAGGGCGATCGCGTCGTCGCGGGTGCGCAGCGTGCAGCCGTCGATGTGCACGTCCGAGCAGGACTCCGGATCGATCCCATCCCCGTTGGCGATGCGGCTCTCGACCGTGACGCCCCGGACGGTCACGTTTTTGCAGAGCACCGGATGGATCGACCACATCGGGCTGTTTTTGACGGTGATCCCGTCCAGCAGGACGCCGGTGCAGCCGATGAACTGGATCATGTTCGGCCGGAGGCCGTGTCCCCCGCCGAAGACCCGCCTCTCCACCGGCGTTCCAGCTTCAGCCATCGCACGGAGCGCCCGCGAATCAGTCGTATCCCGCTTCATCTCCCTCCAGGCGGGCACGTTCGCCTGTCCGTCGATGACGCCGTCGCCGGTGATCGCCACGTTCCGCTGATCGAGCGCGTAGATGAACGGCGAATAGTTGAAGCAGTCGTTCCCCTCGTAGCGGGTGCGTACCGGCGGCAGGTAGCGGGCGGGGTCCGGAACAAAGCAGATGGACGCGCCGCGCTGGACGTGGAGGTTGACTCCGCTTTTCAGGTGGATGGGGCCGGTTAGAAAACGGCCGGGAGGTACTTCGACGCGGCCGCCGCCCTGGCGCACGCAGGCGTCGATAGTGACGCGGAACGCCTCCGTGCAGTCCGTGGTACCATCTCCGACCGCCCCGAAATCAGTGATCCGAACGGTTCGGGCGGGAAAGGTGGGCGCGACGGTCCGCTGCAGGATCGCGGGTACGCGGCTCCAGGGATCCGCCGGGGTGTCCGGCACCCCGGCGGCATGGGAGGGTGGGAAAGCCGGGCCTCCGGAGGATGCCTGAAGGTCCGCGAGTGCCGGGAGCCCGCCGAGTAGAAAAAGCAGCAACCCGACCCACCTGCCCATTCGACCGCCCTCTTGTTACGGATCCACCACGTCCCGGAGAAACGCCGCGGGCGCCGGGGCTGCCGGCGCTGAATACACACACACCTCTATCGCACCCGCCCCACGGAGCGATCTCCCTGCCGGCCGGATACCGGCGGGCTACCGCGTGGAACGGCGTGCGGGACGCCACGGCCTGGCCGGGCGCAAGACGAGCGCTACGTCATACGCCACGCAGCCGGGACCCCGCTCATCCAGATCATGGAGCACCGCCACCTCTTCGAAGCCGACCACCCGATGCAGGAGCGACAGCTCCTGATAGGTGAAGAAGCGGCAGGGATCCACCTCCACTTCGCCGTCCGGCTCCTCGGCGGGACGGATCAGCGCCGCGCCGACCTGTCGGATGGGGTCATGGATATCGATCCCGATCCATTCCCGTCCCTCATAGGTATAGCCGTATGGCTCGGAGGTGCCATCGGGAATTCGGAACACGCAGCGGTGCTCCACCAGGAAAAGTCCGTCCCGCCGGAGGTGGTTCCGCACGCTCTGGAGGCAGCCAAGCTGGTCGTCGTGCCGGAGCAGGTATTTGAAGGCCTGGTCCATCATGATCACCAGGCCGAACGTCTCCTCGAGCCGGAAGCTGCGCGCGTCGCCGACCTCGAACCGCACCCGGGAGCGAAGCTCCGGCTCCAGCGTCTCCGCTTCCGCCCGGGCCCGCTGGATGAAGGATTGGTTCAGATCCAGCCCGACCGTCGAGTACCCTTCCCGGGTGAGGGCAAGCGTCAACCGGCCGTTGCCGCAGGCAAGGTCGAGGACGGGACCGCCGGTCTTCCGCGCCCACTCCCTTACCAGTGGGAGGTCCGGGAGATACTCATAGGGGCGGTCGGCGCATTGCTGCTCCGCCGAGACCCGCTCCCAGGCACTCGCCGTGCCCTCCAGTTCCCGCGTGAGCGGCGACCACTCTCCCCAGCCTTCCTGCATCCCGGCGGCTCCTCCCCCGTGTGCGTCCGCGCCGTGTGGGTCCGCGATTGCGTGTCGGTCTGCGATTGCCTGTGTGTCTGCGATTGTCGGCGCGACGCGGCTAATTCTCGCACAGCGGGAGTGTAGCCGGAACCCCCGTGGGTAAGATCCGCAGCGGTAGACCTCAACCGGAGGTGAGAACGCGCGGGAAGGAAAGGGAGCGGGACCGGTGGTCGAAGGGAGTTTTGGCTCGGGATTGGCTCGATCAGTTATCGAGAATCTGAAGACGACTTCACCCAGGGTAGTGGGGCGCCTGGTGCTGGGGCGACCGTACGGTTATTCCAGGCGCCGTCCGCTGACCGTCCGCGAGGAGGCGCGTTCGGACGCGCGGCATTCGCTGGTCCGGCTTAGCTTCCAGCGGGATGGCGAGGAGCGGTTTGCGGGGCTGTTGATGCGCCCGCGGGCGAAGGAGCCGTGCCCCTGCGCGCTGCTTCTCCACCCGTTGTCGAGTGACAAGGAGACGATGATCTCCCACTTCGGGCATGTGCTGGCCGACCGCGGCTTCGCGTCGCTGGCGCTCGACGCCAACCTGCATGGCGAGCGGCGGCGGCCGCGGGCGGAGCCACTCGGCCCCATCGAGTATCTCGACCTGCTCCGCGAGAGCGTGATCGAGTACCGGCAGGCGATGGACCACCTCGCCACCCGCGGCGAGCTCGATACCTCGCGACTCGGCCTGCTGGGGTACAGCCTCGGTGCGATGATGGGGGCCGTGCTGGCCGGCGTGGACTCGCGCGTCCGGGCTTCGGTTTTCATGGTGGGCGGCGACCTCGTTCGCGAGCACGTACGCCGCGTTCCCCCGGTGCTTCAGGGCGTCCTCAACTCCGTGAGCCCGGCCCATTTCGTGGCGCGAGTGAGCCCGCGCCCGGTCCTCTTCATCAACGGCACCCAGGACACGGTGGTGCCGCGCCGGGCGGCGGAGATTTTTCACCGCGCGGCTCGCGAGCCGAAGGAGGTGTTCTGGGCGGACGCCGGCCACATCCTTCCGCCGGAGGCCGCGCTCAGGGGCGTCGACTGGCTCCAGACGCGTCTTGCCTGACGGGGGCCGCCGGCCTGCCGTCTCCCCCGTGCGGGGACGATGGAGGCGG
>CAYQDT010000707.1:0-3072 GCA_964416225.1 uncultured bacterium | reverse complement strand
GAAGCATGACGTCGATCGAGATGGGTGGTCGTCAAGAGGGAGAGGCACTGTCGTGACTATGTTGGAGATCGTTGTGATGTGGGCGATGTCGGCCGCAGGCCGGCGGGGTCGGTCATGACCGCTTCGCGCGCCGCGCAGCAGCCGCTCGACCAGTCGGTGGTCCTCCTGGCCACGGTCGATACCCTTCCCTGGCCCTACGAGATCCTCGGCTTCCTCTTCCGGGAGCGCCGCACCGCGCAGGGCCCCACGCTGGAAGAGTTCTGGGGCGCGCCCCAGGACGCGGAAGAGGAGTCGATGCTCCCGCGTCCCGCCGCCTCGCCGGCCCTCTGCACCATCGAGCCGCTGCCGGCCACGGTCGCGGAGCGCCGGGGGTCGCATCCGGCCCCGGTGAGCGCCGGCGCCGTGCCGCCTGCCCGCTCCCGGGCTACTTCTTGAACGTCCGGAGCCGGATCTCGCGGTAGGCGGCGGAGGTCTGGTAGGTGGCGATGCCGAGCGGGATGGACTGGCTGATGCTGCCGGGACGCAGGCTGATCTTCCGGCCGGTGATGTCCTGGTCGATGATCTTGTTGTCGTTCAGCCACGCCTCCAGTCGGGCGGGCGTGACCCGGAGGCGAACGCGGTACCAGCGGTCCTTGTAGAAATCGAGGTAGCGGGTGGTCGGGTTCTCGGAGGCGTCGGAGTTGTCGATGCTGGAGATTCCCGCCACGGGCCCGCCCCAGCCGCCCAGGATGAGGGTGGCATAGGAGCTCCCGACGGGGAACGTCAGCCCGCACATAAAGTCGTGCCCGTCGATCTTCATCGCTTCGAGACTGATCTCATAGTTCGTTCGGGGCACCTGCTTCGTCCAGTTGAAGCCGCTGAGCGTCTCGCCGGCCTCCACGACGATCGCCGCCGGGCCCTGCCGGAACGACTTCTCCACCCGTACCTCGCCGCCGCCCGCGAACTCGGTGCGCTTCCAGGCGTCGAGGGAGCGGCCGTCGAAGAGTGGCTTCCAGCCGCCCTCGCCCGCTTTCTCATGCTCCCGCGGCTCCGCCGCGGCCGGCGCCAGGAGGCCCAGGGGCAGCCCGGCGAGCGCCTTCAGCGCGGCGCGGCGAGTGACGGCGCAGGCCGTTATTCGGTCGTTATCCATGGTTGAGCCTCTCCGGGGTTTGCCGGCAGCGCGCCGGCGGGCGGCTACCGGGCCGGGTCCGGCCAGGCGGAGCGGAGGGGGCAGGCCTCTAGGCGGACCACGCGCGCCGTGCCGCCCCGGGCCCACACGCTCACGCGGTGGTCCTCCGCGTTCGGCAGCATGGCCAGCGGCATGTAGAGCACCCCGTCATCCCCGAAGATCTCCAGGGAGGCGCGGTCCGCCAGCACGCGCAGCTTCAGCCGGTCTCCGGTAAGGTGGAGCGGCGCCTTCCGGTTGAGGCAGGTCAGCTCGCCCGCCGCCGCGTTGTAGGTCATCGGGATCCCGCGGAAGGTGAGCCCCACCTCGCGCGCGCTCCCCGGGCGGATCTCCGCCTGCAGGTCCCAGAGGTCGCCCCGGAGCCCGGAGAGCGGGTTCTCGCCCTCGCGCAGCTCCCGGTTCCGGAGGCGGACCGGGCGGCCGTGCAGCTTCTCGATCTCGCGGACCGGGGTATAGGTCATCCGCACGCCGTCCGGGGTGGTGCGCAGCGCCAGCTCGCACGGAAAGAGCATCATCTGATTGAACGGCATCCCCGGCAGCTTCACCTGTCCCCAGCCGATCTGGACCCGCCGTCCATCCGGGGTGTCGCTCCAGGTCTGAGAGGCGTAGAAGCAGTTGCCCCAGTTCCCCCGCTGCTTGCCGGAGTCGGGATGGAACTCCCGGCCGTCGAAGTCGCCCAGAGAGTAGTTGCCGTCCGCCGCCAGCAGCACCCACTTCCCGGCGCCCGGCCGGCCGTCCACGGGGAGCCGGAACAGGTCCGGGCACTCGAAATAGCCGTCGGCCCGGCCGCCCTTCGTCCAGCGCTTCAGGTCCGGCGACGTATAGAAATCGATGCTGCGTCGCTCCTTCCCGTGCTCCCGGCCCTCGTCGTAGAGACACATCACCCAGCGGTGGGTCGGCTCGTGCCAGAGGAGGCGCGGGTCCCGGCCCTCGTGCCGGACCACCGGATTGCCGGCGTACTCCGTCCAGGTGCGGCCGCGGTCATTGCTGTAGAGGATGCACTCGCCCCGGCCGGTGCTGGTGTAGGCGCCCACCAGCACGTCGTTCGGACCCGTCTTCCAGCCGCCGGTGTTGTTCCGGTCCACCACGGCGCTGCCGGAGAAGGCCATGTCGCCGTAGGCATGCGGGTAGAGGGCGATGGGCAGCTCCCGCCAGTGGACCAGGTCCCGGCTGACGGCGTGGCCCCAGTGCATGTTGCCCCAGTCCCAGCCGTAGGGGTTGTGCTGGTAGAAGAGGTGGTACTCGCCGGCGCTGTAGACCAGCCCGTTCGGGTCGTAGTTCCACCCGCGACGGCTGGAGAAGTGGAACTGCGGGCGGAGCGGCTCGCGGTACAGGCGCTCGGCGCCGGGAACGGTGTCGCTCTGCCGGACCGCCTGGAGCGCTGCGGCGCCGTCAGGGAGGCGGTCCACCTGGATGGTCAGCGTCTTCCCCCGGAAGGGGGCAAGGTCCAGGAATACTTCGAAGTCCGGCCGGCCGTCCGCCAGCTCGATGTCGAACTCCCGGACCGGCTTTCCGGCGTCCAGCACGGTCATCCGGCGCTGCGGCGCGCCGTTCTTCACCGGCAGAATCAGGTAGCGGTGCTCCGCCCGGAGGTCCCGGCGGGCGTCCAGCACCGCCGCGGCGGGCCGCCGGTCCGTGAGGCGGAGGTCATCCACATTGAGGTGCCCCCAGCCGCCGGTCGCCTGGTCCGTGATCCGCACCCGCGCGCTCTTGCCGGCCAGGTCCTGCAGGTCCCAGAACGCGGGCTCCAGCGCCTCGGTCCCGCCCGGCCGGCGGTTGGGCCCGGTGGCGGTGCGGACCGGCCTGCCGTCCACCAGCAGGGAGACGGTGAGCTTCTCCGGATCATACCCGCCCCCGATCAGGAACGCGAGGTAGCGCCGCTCGATCCGGAACTCCCGCGAGGTGAG
>CAYQDT010000706.1:1650-3072 GCA_964416225.1 uncultured bacterium | reverse complement strand
AGTCTTCCCGGAGCTGATGGTGAACATGGTGCGGGTCGCCGAGTTGTCCGGCGCGCTGGATCAGGTGCTGCTGCAGACCGCAGATTATTATGAGCAGGAGCAGGCTCTCCGCAGCCGCGTGAAGAGCGCGTTGATCTATCCGTGCTGCGTGCTCGTGTTCGCGTTCGGCACGCTGTATTTCATGTTCACCTACATTCTGCCCACGTTCAAGGGCATCTTCGCGGACGCGCACGCGGAGCTGCCGCTGGTTACGCGGCTGCTCTTCGGTTTCAGCGACTTCCTCTGCAGCTACGGCCTGCTCTTCCCAGTGCTCGCCGTGGCGGCCTTCTTCGGGTTCCAGGCGTACTACCGGACAGAGGTGGGTCGCCTCACCGTGGATGCCCTCAAGCTGCGAATGCCGCTCTTCGGCTCATTGAACCGGAAGATCGTGGTGGCGCGGTTTTCTCGCACACTGAGCACGCTGCTCAACAGCGGGGTCAACATCCTGAGCGCCCTGGAGGTGGTGAGTGGCACCACCGGAAACTCCGTGGTGAGCCAGGCCATTCGGGACAGCCGGGCCATGGTTCGCGAGGGACGGCGGGTCAGCACGGTTCTGGCGGCGAGTGGGCAGTTCCCCGTGATGGTCACGCACCTGCTGGAGATCGGCGAGGAAACGGGCCAGACCGCAGACATGTTGGACAAAGTAGCAACGTTCTACGACCGCGAGGTGGAGCAGACGCTCAAGGCGCTCACGTCCCTGATCGAGCCGGCGCTCATCATCGTTCTGGGCGCGATTGTCGGGTTCATCGTGAGCGCGGTCATGGTGCCGATGTTCGGCCTGATCAGCGTGATCCAGAAGTAGCGATCGCTCCAGGTCGTGGATTGCCCGCAGGCGCCCGTTCTGCTCCCCAGGGCGGAGCGGGCGCCTGCAGGGAAACCGCGCCCGGTGGTCCCGCCGACCGCGGCGGCGATAGCTCCTCTCCCCCACGCCCGGTAAGCCCGGACTCTTCACCACGGAGCCTTGGAGAACACAGGGTAAGGGGGAGCGCCGGGCGCGCGAGGCTCTTCGCGGTCGGGGGCGAATCCGACGACGCCCTGCCCCGACCACCCGCTCGCTTTGGCGCCGCTTTCCAGCGGAGTCCGCTTTGTTCGCCCTCCGGCTTTCCATCCCATCCCTCCCCAGCCACTGCAGGGCCATCCCGCCGCGGGAGGCCGCGGGTCTGCCCAGGCGCGGAGGACCTCCTGCCCGGTAGGCCGGAGCCGGGATCGCCCATCCGCCGGTCTCCACCCGCACCGCGTTGCCGCCCACCTCCGGCTCCCGCCAGGCGGCTGCACTATGGCGCTCCAGCGGAGTGCCTTGCTCGGCAGTGCCCGTCCCCAACCGGGGGCGCCCAACCTGCCTACCACGCCCTCCCCTCGCGGGCACCCGGGGGGAGGGAGGGA
>CAYQDT010000706.1:0-1637 GCA_964416225.1 uncultured bacterium | reverse complement strand
GGCCGTCCGAGCGACCAGAGAGGCCTCCGGCTGCGGGGGATGGGGAGGGGTCAATCACGGTCGGGGGAGCCTCGTCAAACGGCAGCCGCCCGAGCGCCCGGACACCAAGGGAGCCGGCGACTGAGGCAAGCAGCCAGAAGCCGCCAGAGCGCCGTATTTCCCACACCTGGAGTGTCTCGCCTCCCGGGTGGCCGGTGCCCCGGCTCCCGCCCGACCCCGGTGACGCCCACGGTGAGTGAGGAGTGCGGCCGCCGGGAGCACGGACGATCTATCCGGCCACGGCGACCTTCGCGCGCCCATCAGCGGCGATCCGGAGCCGCCGGCGCTCGCTACCGGGAGCGCCCGCCGACCGTGGAGCGGAGGCGGAAGTCCTCTTCCTGGGCATCTCGGGAGCGGCGGCGCTTCAGCTTGTCTTCGTACATCCGCTGATCAGCGGCCGAGATGAGCGCTCGGCTGTCCATTCCGTCGTCCGGGAAGCGGGCTACGCCGACGCTGGCGCTCACCTTGACGCTCGGACCGACGGCCGGAAGCGCGTCCACCGCCCGACGGATCTCCTCGGCCTTCCGAGCGGCGAGCGCGGGAGTGATGCCGGGCAGGAGGAGGACGAACTCGTCGCCCGCATACCGGCAAACGACATCGCTGGCCCGGGTCACGTGCTTGAGGGTCTGGGCTACCGTCCGGAGCAGATCGTCGCCGCGGAGGTGACCGTAGGTATCGTTCACCTCCTTGAAGCGATCCAGGTCGATCATAATGACGCTGAACGTGCGCCCGGTACCATTCTCCCGATTGGAAGCCGCCTCCAGGAAGCGGTCCATCTCCCGCACCAAGCCACGGCAGTTGATGATGTTCGTCAGCGGATCGGTGTACGCGAGCTCGCGCTGCTGGTGGATCCGGACCGTGTTCTGGATGGCAGCCGCCGTGTGCTCGGCCACGATGTTCAGCACGTTGAGGTGGTGATCCGACAGGACCGCATATGCCTGGGTATAGACCGCGAGCACGCCGAGAGGCACCGCTCCGTGCGCGATCGGAACGGCCGAGGCCGCGTTCAGCTCCAGGTTCTCTTCGGGTGAGAAGCGCCGCGCCACGTCCAGGGCAGCGGGGGCGTTGACGCGGGGCTGCTGCGTCTTCGCCACCCAGCCCGAGACCCCTTCTCCGGCCTGGATGAACATGCCCCGCAACTTATCGGCATACTTGCCGGCAATCCCGATGGCCGCCAGGCTCTCGCCGTCCGCCGCATTGTAATAGATGATCGCCGTATCGATCGGCAGGAGCGAAAGGCAGCGCTCCGTAACCACGGCGGCAATCTCGTCGATCGTGTCCTGCTCGGCGAGGGAGTGGGCGACGTCCGCCACCGCCGCCATCTCCGCTGCGGCCTGGCTGATCTGCACGAGGGCGGTCGACCCCTCACCGCTGGCGCGGTCCTCGAGCTGCGCGGCGCTCTTCACCGCCTCGTCCGCTTTGATCCGCGCGTCCACCTGCGGCAGCACCTGCACGAACAGCTCCACCAGTCGCGGGTCGAACTGCTTTCCGGCACCGTCGCGAAGCGTGCTGATTGCCTCCTCCTGGCTCAGTGCGCGGCGGTACGGACGGTTGGACGTGAGCGCGTCGTACACGTCCACAATGCTGATGATCCGCCC
>CAYQDT010000705.1:0-3072 GCA_964416225.1 uncultured bacterium | reverse complement strand
GGAGTTGACGATGCGCTTCTCGCCGGACGCATCCACGGACGGATGCTCGATGTCTATGCATAAGACGTTCTGCGACTCAGGCGCCGCGCCCATACCAACGTAGAAGGGCTGCCGGCGCGCGTTCAGCGGCACTAGACGGCCCGAGTGGGCAGCGCGGCGACGTCCACCATCTCCTGATGCCACAGCTCCAGCATCAGCAGGCTCCAGAGCTGATAAGAGTGCTCCGCCTGTCCGTCCACATGCTCGCGGACCAGTCTTCGGACCTCGTCCGGCTCGAAGTAACCGCGTGCCATGCTTCGCTCCGACAGGAGCGAATCGCAGAGCAGCTCCCGCAGGGGGCCGCGGAACCAGTGCCCTACCGGGACCCCGAAGCCCATCTTTCGTCGGTTGACGTTTTCCGGAGGGAGCAGATCCGGGAAGGCGCGCTTCAAGAGATACTTGGCATTTCGCCCGCGCAGCTTCAGGTCTACCGGCAGCGCCGCGGCAAACTCCATCACGTGGTGGTCGAGGAACGGCGAGCGCGCCTCCAGGGAGTTTGCCATGGAGGTGATATCCACTTTCACGAGCAGGTCGTACGGCAGGTATGACAGCACGTCCACCGCCATCGCGGCATCCACGGGATCGAGGGATGAGGCGCCGGCGAAGAGGCTCTCCATCCACTCTCCGGGACGGGCGCCCAGCAGCTCGCGGCGGAACTCGCCGCGGTAGAGCCGCTCCTTGGCGTCCGCGCGGAAGTAGCCTCCCACCCAGGAGCCATACCGCTCCGCCATCGTCTCATGCGCCACCGTCAGGAAGCGCCGCGCATTTCGCAGGCGGCTTTTCGGATTCAGCGAGTCCGGCAGAATCCGCGTCAGCAGTTCGGCGGCCAGCCGGCTCCCGGGCGCGCGGCGAATCGCCTCCGCCACGCGATTGGCCAGGTACCGCTCATAGCCGGCGAAGCTCTCGTCTCCGCCGTCCCCGTTCAGCGCCACAGTGACGCTGCGCCGCGTGATCTCGGAAACGTAAAACGTAGGCACCGCGCTCGAGTCGGCGTACGGCTCTCCGTAGTGGCGGACCAGCCGCGGAAGGATGGCCAGGGCGTCCGGCTCGACCACGAACTCCTGATGGTCTGTCGACCACTTCTCGGCGATCCGGCGCGCGTGCGGAAGCTCGTTGTAGGCCGCTTCCTGGAAGCCGATGGAGAACGTCTTGACGGGCCGGCCGGACTGCTGCGCCATCAGGCCGACCACGATGCTGGAGTCGATGCCCCCGGAGAGGAACGCGCCGAGCGGCACGTCGCTGATCATCCGCAGTCGGACAGCTTCGGCCAGCGTGTCCCGCAGCTCCTGCACAGCGTCCGCCTCGGAAACGCGGCGCTTCGGGGCGTACTGGAGTCCCCAGTACCGCTCCGTCTGGACCACCAGGCCCTCCGGAGTGAGGTCCACCGTCATCCAGTGCCCCGGCGGCAGCTTCCGGATACCCCGAAACCCGGTGTCCGGCGCGGGCACGTATCCCCAGGAGAGGTAGGCATCCACCGCCCGCACATCCACCGCGCGCGGAACGGAGGGGTCCGCCAGGATGCCCTGAAGCTCTGAGGCAAACAGGAACCGCTCGTCCTGCTGCGTGTAGAACAGCGGCTTCTTTCCAACCCGGTCGCGCGCGAGGAAAAGCCGGCGGCGGCGCTGCTCCCAGATGGCGAACGCGAACATGCCGCGGAGCCGCCGGACGCAGTCCGTCCCCCACTGCTCGTACGCATGCACGATGACTTCCGTGTCCGTGGCGGTGCGGAAAACATGCCCGAGCCCGGCAAGCTCCTCCCGGAGCGACTGGAAGTTATAGATCTCGCCGTTAAAGGTGATCCAGACCGACCCGTCCTCGTTGGAGATCGGCTGCCGGCCGGATTCCGAGAGATCGATGATGGCGAGTCGCCGGTGGCCCAGATAGCAGCAGTCGTCCGACCACTCACCCCAGGCATCCGGACCGCGGTGGGCCAGCGCGTCCAGCGCCCGGCGGAGGGTTGCACCCTCCTTGGATCCGCCCGGCGCGATCACTCCGGCAATTCCGCACATAGACTACTACTCCGTTTCCACCCCAGGGGCTGCGCTACCGGCGGCGTGCCTGTGGATACCAGTGCGTCAGCATGATGGCCAGGCAGGCGGCCGCTAGAAGTACGCACGCCAAAATGCCCGCGGGCAGTACCAGCTGCGCCACCCCGTAATGCCAGCTCAGGGGTCCCAGAAGGAGGAAGCGCCCCCGAAAGGGACGGGGCGCCGTCCGCGACCCGACCCGGGTGTACAGCCACGGCTCCGGCAGAAGGACCCGGCCGGAGAACGCCACGGGGCGCCGGCCCTTGTACAATTCCTGCAATGCCTGCGACCCCGTCGCCGGCTCCGCCCGGTTCTGGAGATGAACCGCGTCCGGGGTGGCCGCCGCTTCGATGGCCGAGCAGGCGCCCGTGTCATTTGCGACCAGCGCGCCCAGCGACGGGTCCACGAGGGTCCAGCCCTCTTTTTCATCCCACACTTCGGTAATATTGTGCCCGGAGCGGCTGCGGGGGACGATCTGCACCACCCGGGCCGGGACCCCGCCCGAAAGCAGGATCGCCGCCAGCAATCCGGAGCGCGTGACGCAGTGACCGGGCTCCCCCTTCAGGTGCGCGCGCAGCTCCTCCGCCGGATCGTACCGCTCCTGAAAGAACTCTCCCGTCGGATCTCCGAATACGAAGCTCCGGGAGAACTCTCTCGACAGCAGAATCGCGGCCCGGATGCCCCGCCTGTCGCCGCAGATCCTGTGGTAGAACGCGCGCAGCGGCGCCAGTTTCGGGGCGGCTTGGTACGGCGCGGGGTCCCAGGAGAGACTGCCCAACCGGAGATCGGTCGTCGAGGCGTTCGGAAAGGCCGCCGGGTTCACGCTCTCGATGAGTGACGACCGGTACGGCAGCCGCGCGTACACCGCCGCCTGGACCGCTCCGAGCACCGCGAAGGTCGCCATCCCGATCGCGCAGAGGCGCTCCAGCCGCCGCTTGGGAGGCATGCGCCGCACGGCTCCAAGAGGGATACCCGTGAAGCGGCTCTCCCTCAAAACCGGCTCGTC
>CAYQDT010000704.1:0-3074 GCA_964416225.1 uncultured bacterium | reverse complement strand
CGTCAGCGCCGAGTCAGCCAGATTGAAGATCGCGAACTTGGCCCCATCCGGCGCGAATGCGCTGATGAAGTCCACCACGTGCCCGCGGAACGGGCCGGGATCGCGAAAGAGCCGGTCGATGAGGTTGCCCACCGCGCCGCCGAGTGGCAAGGCGAGGCCCCAGACCAGCAAGGGATGGATCGGGTCGCCCTGGCGCAGCAGGCGGGAGCGGTACGACAGAATTCCGACGATAGCGACCAGCGCAGCGAGGACCAGGAAGCGACCGGCACCCTGCATCTGCCCAAAGGCCGAGCCCTGGTTGTGCACGTACGTGAAGTAGAGCAGACCCGGAATCAGCGGAGTGGAGGGCCCGTTGAGCGGCAGCGCTCCCTGTACGAGGTGTTTCGTCCACTGGTCCAGCGCGATGACTACCGCCGCGACGACCCAGAAAAGAATACGCACGCCACTCCTTCCGTTTCTCACCCGCCGCGCCGATTCTGGCGGCGCCGGTGCCCGTCAAATATACCCTGACCGCGTAGCGTAGAACGAGGGGTCCACCCGATGCCACGGAGCAAACGTGGTCTCCAGCTCCAGGGTCTGCCCGGATGCTGCCGCCTCGTATCCCTTGAAAAGGATCTCGTGGACGTGTAACTGGAGATCACCCCCGCACCTGGGAGGGGTGCCGGTCCGGATGCACGCGGCGAAGTGGTCGATCATGCTCTCGTTCGGCGTCTCCGGCGCGACCGGCATGCGATAGCAGTCCGAGAAGCCCTGCCAGAGGATCGGCTCGCCTCCCGGAGGCGCACCCTGCGGAGCGTGGAGGATCACCTGCCCGCCGGAGAGCCAGAGCGTGCCCTTGCGCCCGTACACGGTCGTGTCGTTGCGGGTGAAGGAAGTTCCCCACAGCGTGCTCCCACTCGATGAGGAGCGTCGCATTATCATCAACGTCTGAGTTTATCCGCTTCCCCTCACCAACGATGCGGTGCGGGATCAGCGTATTCACGCGGCCCGTGACCCGCCGCGCCGGCCCGAGCAGCGAAATGAGGCGGCTCACGGGATAGACCATACAGTCCAGCATTGCGCCGCCGTGCGCGATCGAGCGGTCATAGTACCAGTTGTCGCGCGGCGGCCCGGGGATCAGCAGCACCGCCTCTCCGCCGGTCCACTTCCCGAGGGTGGTCTCATTGAGGTACTCGAGGGCGGTGAGGAACGCCGGATGATGATCGAACGGGAGGCACATCAGGATCGACCCGGAGGCGCGGGCCGCCTCGACCATCGCCCGGCAGTCCTCGAAAGAGGTCGCCATCGGCTTCTCGTTCAAGACGTGGATTCCGCGCCGGGAGGCCGCGATGGACGGCGCGGCGTGGAGTGAATGCGGCGTGGTGATTACCACGCCGTCGGGCCGTACCGCGTCATACATCTGCTCGAAGTCGTCAAACCACTCCGTGATTCCGTGCTCCCGGCCCTTCCGCTCCGCATTCTCGCGGCGGCGGGCGCAGGTTGCCACGAACCGGACATCGTCGCGCGCCGCGGCCTGCCGGAAGAACCGCTCCGAAATATCGCCACAGCCGACCATCGCCAATCGAATCATCGGGATACCTTCACCCAAAAGACCCTGCGCGGAGCCCACCCACCGGGAGACGCGGCGGGCGCCTCCGCCGGGGTAGGTTCACCATGACCGGGCCGGAACGCCTCCGGCAGCGGCGCCGCGAGCCGGGTGCTCCGGCCGGAGCGGAGCGTCACTTGCGGGCCGCCGATACTCCGCTGCTTTCGCGAACCGCCGGTCGACGGGTATAATCGAAAGTGACCCGCTCAGCGCGGGCGGATCGAGTACTCCTGGAAGGAAGAGGACGGATGAGCGCGCTGGTCTCACTCGATACGAAGCCCCTGATCGATCCCGCCGTGGTTGCGGAGAAGCGAGAGCGGCTCCTTCAGATCCTGCGGGAGATGGAGAGTGTGGTCGTCGGATTCTCCGGAGGGATCGACAGCACGCTCGTCGCGGCGGCGGCGCACGAAGCGCTGGGACACCGCGCGCTCATGGTGATCGCGGAGAGCGAGAGCTATCCGAAGGCGGAGCTGGACCTGGCGGTCGGCCTGGCGGAAGAGCGGGGCTGGAACCTCCGGGTGGTGCGCACCAGCGAGCTGGAGAACCCGGATTATCAGAAGAACGACGGCACGCGCTGCTATTTCTGCAAATCGGAGCTGTTCACCCATCTGAAGGCGATCGCGGAGGCCGAGGGCTACCAGAGCATCGCGTATGGTGCGAACGTGGACGACATGTCGGATTGGCGCCCCGGCCACCAGGCGGCCCGCGAGCGAGAGGTCCGGAGCCCGCTGTATGAAGCCGGGATGAACAAGCCGGAGATCCGCGATGTCGCCCGGGAGATGGGCCTGCCGAACTGGAACAAGCCGGCCATGGCCTGTCTCTCCTCCCGCATCCCGTACGGAACGCCCGTCACCGCCGAAACGCTGGCCCGAATTGAGGCCGCGGAGGAGGTGCTGCGCGGTCTCGGCTTCCAGCAGTTCCGGGTGCGCCACCACGATGAGGTGGCCCGCATCGAGCTCCCGCGCGCGGAGTTCGGGGCGCTGATCGACGGGAATCTGCTGGACCGCGTGGTCGAGGGTGTCAAGGCCGCGGGCTACCTCTACGTCACGCTCGACCTCCAGGGCTTTCGGTCCGGAAGTATGAACGAGATGCTTCGGAAGTAAGTGCATGCCCCTCGGCGCGGTCCGAGGACCGTGCCGCACCGCGGCTGGGCGCCTTAGGCGATCGGGACGCGCGGCCGTCCGGGCTCCCGGCATGCCACGCCTGGCGCCGCAGACCGGCGCGGACCGTCCGAGCGGAAAGCCTGAGCCATCGATGATTTACCTGGATCACGCCGCCACCACTCCCTGCCGCCCGGAAGTCGCGGCGGCCATGCAGCCGTACTTCACGGAGATTTTCGGAAACCCGTCCAGCGTGCATGCCGCCGGCCAGGCGGCGCGCCGGGCGTTGGATGGCGCGCGGGACCGCGTGGCCCGGCTGATCGGCGCGCGGCCGGAAGAGATCCTGTTCACGAGCGGCGGGACGGAGGCGGACAACACCGCCCTCATCG
>CAYQDT010000703.1:0-3077 GCA_964416225.1 uncultured bacterium | reverse complement strand
AGCCGGCTCCGGATCGAATTCCCTCTGCCCATCGAAGTCCGGCGGTGACGCCCCTGCCGGGCGTTGTGAAGCGGCCCGCACCTCGCCCGTGTAAGCGCACCGGCGAGGTGCGGGTACTGAGCATCATCCATCCCGTCCACCCGGAGGAAGTGGCGCGCATCGATCCGGACAGCTCCGGTCTCACGGTTGCGCGATGGCTTGATGCTGCCGGTCCCTAATCGTTTCGCACGGGTCTCGTCTCCTGGGCAATGCTCTTCAGGTTCCGCCGGGCGAACTCCCAGAACGCCTCCCAGTCCACTTTTGTCATCGAGTGCTTGCCGGGTCGGATGAAGTAGCCGAGGCGACTGTTGACCAGGTCACCCGTTGCGGGCATCGTTTTGGCCTTGAGCCCCTCGACCCCCAGGAGCCGATAGACCGGGTCCGCCGCGCGCGCCATCTCGAACTGCCCTTCCGGGTTGGACCAGGTATCCTCCGTTGCACACGAGATGAGGACGGGACGCGGCGCGACGAGGGCAATCAGCTCATGCTGATCGAACGGCAGCCGCTCGGGCTGGTCGTTGAACTGCTTGAACAGTCCGTTGAACCAGTGCGGGAAATGCTCGTTGATCGCCTTGACCGACTCGCCGATCTTTCCCCGACTCGGCGCGGTACCGCCGCAGCCCGCCTGCAGCGGGATCGCCATGGCGATCCGGTCGTCGAAGGCTGCGGCCAGAATCGAGGCTTTGCCGAGCCGGGAATGTCCCACCACTGCGATGCGGTTGCCGTCGACCCGCTCTTCCTTCCGGAGATAATCCACGGCCCGCGATAGACCCCACGCCCACGCGGAGACGGCACCCCAGTCGTACGCGCCCGGCTCCGCGGCGGCGTAGCGAGCCCGGACGCCATCCGCCGCATCCGGATGGTCCGGCTCCACGTCCCCATTGTAGAAGGTGGCCACCGCGTAGCCGCGGTCGATGGACCCCTCAATATTCCAGGTGTCCACCGCGGTGCCGCGGGCGGCGTTCGTCGCCTGATTATTCGTCACGCCGGGGCCCGGATAGAGCCAGCCGTCAGCAAGCTGAATCTTCGGATCCGCGAGCACCGCGTGGTTGCCGCAGAAATTCAGGCCCAGAAAGAGGGGAGCGCGCCCCTTGTGCCGGTTCGGGAGCACCTCCAGCAGGTGGATGGGCCGCGTTCCGGGAGGTCCGAACTTGAGGGTCACCTCCCGCAGGGTCGCCTTCCCGGCAAGCGCCTGGCGATCCTCGCGCACCAGGGAGCTCTCGAGCTTCGGCGCGCGGGGCTCATAGCCGTACATGTAGTGGCGGAAGAGCTCCCGGAGTTCCGGGCGCTGGAGACGGTTCCATTCGGCGTCCGTGTTGACAGCCCCCTTCGGGAAGCGCCTGAACGGGCTGGGCAGATCCGGGTGTGCCGGGAGCTCATAGGGCGGCGGATAGGGCGTATTGGCCACCGCCGCCGCGCCGACCAGAAAAAGCAGCCCACCCAGCAGCGCCCCGCGCCGACCCCCTGACTTCTTCTGCATCTCGCACCTCGCGCCGTTGAAAAGTCCCGTGACGAATTCGCCTCCGGGGCCGTCCCATTCCTCCCGGCGGTTAATGAGCCGCCGGCAGCGTCACGTGCTCCGTGCTGATCACTGCGCCGCGAATATCCGTCAGGGTGAGGAAGAAGACGAGCGGCCGTGCCTCCGGCAGGGCCGCCGATGCCTCGTTCAGCGTCGGCACCTCACCCGTCGCGGACTGCCACTCGCGGGCCTGCCACGGCTTGTCGAGATCCGCGGTCCAGTGGATCTGGCACTTCTGCACCGCCGACGGGCTGTCGTACGCAACCCTCACGCGCTTACCTTCCACCACCGGCACTCCGACCTGCGCGATCCCGCGCTCCAGGGTCTGGGGCCGCAAGATCGCATCGAGGAAGAGCTGAATCTCGGGCCGCGCCCAACCCGCTTCATGGCTGTGGGGCATCTTGACCGTGATGCAGAGGGCGCGCGGCCCCGGCATTGCCCGGTAGCTCTTCTGGTAGCTGTCGAGCGGGTACGCAAAATCGTTGGTCCCGGTCATCCAGAGCACGGGCGTCCTGCAGCGAGGCAGGTAGCGGGAAGGGTCGAAGTTCTCGATCCAGGTGTGCCGCTCTTCTTCCGGAAGAGCGGCCAGCGTGGGAACCCAGTAGCTATTTTCGTGGAGGTAGCCGCAGCCGTAGACGGGCACCGCCGCGCGCAGCCGGTGGTCCAGGCTCATGACGATGCAGGTGAGGTAGCCTCCCCAGGAGATTCCGGTGATGCCGATGCGGCGCGGGTCGACGTCCTTCATCGACTGCAGCAGCGAGATGCCGCGGATCACGTCCGCCACGGCCTGGTACGACCAGGCATTTTTCACGCCCTCCCTCAGCCGTTTGAACTTCGTTTCGTCACTCTGGTCCGGCCCGCCGTCCGGGAGACGCCACCCGTCC
Organism: uncultured bacterium; assembly: GCA_964416225.1. GTDB lineage: Bacteria > Armatimonadota > SYMT01 > SYMT01 > SYMT01 > CAYQDT01. The sequence continues at coordinate 635 of CAYQDT010000703.1, read as the reverse complement.
GGCCCGTTTCCGGCCAGGTCCATCGCCAGCGCCGCGTAGCCGCGCTCCGCCCACATCCGCGCCCACTGCGGAAACGCCTTTCCCCCGCCGCCGTGTACCAGCACGACGGCCGGAAGGCGCTTTTCCTCCGGCCGGGCCGGCTTTGCAAGGTAGGCGAAGACCCGCGTCGGTTTACCAAGCCACGTCTCGCCGGAATAGTAAACCTCGGAGAGCTCCACCGAATGCTCTCCTTCGCCCACCGTCTTACTCGCTGCGGTCTCATACTGCGGAGCTTTCTCCAACTGCCGCAGGTCCCATGGCCCGGCGTCGGATTGTTTCGGAGCGGAGCCCGCCGCCGCGGCGGCAAGGAGCAGGCTGAAGAGGGTAAGCAGCAGTTTGAGGCGCTTCATCGGGGGCTGGTCTCGAGTGGATGCAGAGCGGTACGAACGCGATCGGCACGGGGAGGAGCCCTTTCGCCGGGCGCCGCGCAGGTTGACGGGGCGGACGAGACACCGGGGTTCCACTTCCGAACGGGAATAGAGGGGGGCGTATACTATGGTGGACCGGAACGCCGACCGGACGGGATGGGTCCGGTCTTGAGACTGATTCTCTTCGAGATTTCTGCCGGCGCGTCAGCCTTGCGGGCGTCCTCCGCC
>CAYQDT010000702.1:0-3077 GCA_964416225.1 uncultured bacterium | reverse complement strand
CTCTACCAGCTCACCATGGCCGCCGCCTACTGGGAGAACGGGCTGTGCGCGGAGCGGGCGACCTTCGAGCTGTTCGTCCGGCGCTTTCCGCCCGGGCGCGGCTATCACCTGGCCGCGGGCCTGGAGCAGGCCATGGAGTACCTCCGCCGGCTCCGCTTCGACCCGGACGCGATCGACTACCTTCGCGCGCTGCCGGTCTTCGCGGCGGTCTCGACCGGCTTCTGGGACTACCTGGCGGCGCTCCGGTTCCGGGGCGACGTGGACGCGCTGCCGGAAGGGACGCCGTTCTTCCCCGGGGAGCCGGTCCTGCAGGTCCGCGCCGGCCTGGTGGAAGCGCAGCTCGTGGAGACGTTCCTTCTGGCGGCGATCAACCACCAGACGCTCATCGCCACCAAGGCGGCGCGGCTGACGGACGCGGCGGCGGGCCGGCCGGTGGTCGACTTCGGCGCGCGCCGCGCCCCGGGGATGGACGCCGCGCTGTACGGCGCCCGCGCCGCGGTGATCGGCGGCTGCGCCGGCACCTCGAACGTCCTCGCCGGGCGGGCCTTCGGTCTGGAGGTCTTCGGTACGGCGGCGCACAGCTTCATCATGGCGTTCGCGGATGAGCGGGAGGCGTTCCGCGCCTTCCGGCGGGTCTTTCCCGAACACGCCAGCCTGCTGGTGGACACGTACGACACGCTGGAGGGGGTCCGGCGCGTGGCGGAGCTGGGCGTGCCGGTCCCCGCCATCCGGATCGACAGCGGCGACCTGGCGGCGCTCAGCCGCGGCGCCCGGCGGATCCTGGACGACGCCGGCCTGACCGAGACGCGCATCATGCTGACCGGCGATCTCAACGAGGAGAAGATCGCCGCGCTGCTGCGGGAAGGGGTGCCGGTGGACTCCTTCGGGGTGGGGACGGAGCTGCAGACCAGCCGGGACGCGCCGGCGCTCGGCGGGGTGTACAAGCTGGTGGCGGTGGAGGCCGCGGGCGGCGCCCGGCGGACGGTCTGCAAGCGGAGCCCCGGGAAGCAGACGCTCCCCGGCGTCAAGCAGCTCTATCGCCGGCGGGGCCCGGACGGCCTCTTCCGGGGCGATACCCTGGCGCTCCGGGAGGAGCCGGCGCCGGAGGGGGAGCCGCTGCTGCGCCCGATCCTCCGCGGGGGCGAGCCGGTCCGGCCGCTGCCGGAGCTGCCCGCCATCCGGGCCTATGCCCGGGAGCAGCGCGCGGCCCTACCGGAAGGGGTGCGGCGGTTCGACCATCCCGACCCGTATCCCGTCCAATTGAGTCCCGGCCTCCAGGGGCTCCTGGAGGCCTGAGAGAGCCCGGTCCGCTGACGCGGGAAGGGGCGGGAAGGGACCGGAAGCCGCCCACTCCCCCGCGGCCGCTACGTGCCGGGGTCCGTGAAGATCCCGAGCGCCTGGTATTCCTGCATGATGACCGCCTGCGACTTCACCCGACCGGAGGCATCGGTGTTCGGCGTGTCCCGGGTCCACTTCGCGTGGCCGTCCACGAACAGCCAGACGCGCCCGTCCGCGTGCCGTTTTCCGTTCTGCCACCGGGTATCGCCGGTCCCGTTGCCGTAGCCGGGTGCGATGTAGTAGCCGGCGAAGCCGGCGGTCCCGCTCCCCACCTCGGAGGCGAAGAAGAGCTGGCTGGGATGGTTGATGGAGGCCAGGGAGACGCCGCCGGGGAGGTCCGCCGCCGGGTTGTTCACCGAGGTGGGCGTGGTGCGGCTCAGGAAGTAGTTGGCCGCGTAGGAGAGCGGCAGCACCTTGCGCAGGTCCGCGTTGCTCCCGGCGATCCCGGGATAGGCGCCCGGCCAGTTGTTGGAAGTGAGCTGCTTTTCGTAGCAGAGAGAGCCGGTCTTCGCGAAGCCGCCCTTCACCGGATCGGACGGGCAGGCGTAGATGCCGATGCTCTTGGCGTACGGCTGCAGGACGATCGGCCAGCTCGCCATCCCGTCGTAAGCCGAGTCCGTGCGCCCCGCGCCCGGGTTTCCGCTCGGGCGGCAGGAGTCGCCCCAGGTGACGGGGCAGAGCGACTCGTCGTAGTCCTGCACGTACATCGTCAGGGCGTTGCCCACCTGTTTCAGGTTGCTGATGCAGGTCGCCTTGCGCGCGGCGTCGCGGGCCTGCGCGAAGACGGGGAAGAGAATTGCCGCGAGAATTGCAATGATCGCGATAACGACAAGGAGCTCAATCAGGGTAAACCCGCGTCCGCCGGCGCGGGCGGGCTGCGAGTGGGCTGGGGAATACATCAAACTCTCCGGATGAAAAGGGCTTGGAGCGGCGGCCGGCGCTCCCGCCGGTCACCCCGGATGCTGCACCGCGGGACCGCCGAGGGTACCGCGAGAGACGGAGCGCAGGCGTGAGCCCGCGGCTCCTCGCGGTCGGCGCGCTTTCGTCATGCCGCATCCGAACTAACGGTAGCCGGGGAAGGTTACCGGGACGTTAATACCGGCTTAAGCGCGGCTCACCACGGCCGGGTTCGTGGCTGCCTCCCCGGCGGCTTTCTTACCGGCCGGGGGTTTCGGGCGGCGGGTCCGGCCAGAGCGGAGGCACCGGCCTATTCGGGGGAAGGTCCTCCGGGCCTGGGTGGCACGGCGCCCTACTCGGTGGCCGGGGGCGCGTTCGGCTACCTCCTGGCGAGGCGCCCCCCCGGCCCTGGTCGCTCCTCCCCACCCTCCCGCGGCGAGAGGCTACTCGGGTCGCTTCCACAGCCCGGAACAGCTTTCGGCCCGAACGCTCCCGTCACAACGTGCTCTCTCCGCTTGCGGTCCGCACGTGGGCGTGGGGCGGTTCCTCGGGTGGGCGGCCGCGGGCACGAGCGGAGCGTCGACCGGCGTCTTCTTCACGATCCGACCCCGCCCCTGGAAGGGGCTTCACAGGTTTTGCCGCCTCCGGCGGCGGGGGAGGTATTGCGATGGTCGCCGGCCGCGCCGTCGAGACCGCCTCCCTTCCGCTTCAGCGCTCGATCCTCTCCGCGCTCTCCGTGCTCGTCGTCTCCACGGTCAAAAGCTCGTCCTCTCCGGGGTCTCCTCTCCGTGTCTTCCGTGTCTCCGTGGTGAGCTTCCCCTCTCCGTGGTACGTTCCTAAAG
>CAYQDT010000701.1:0-3091 GCA_964416225.1 uncultured bacterium | reverse complement strand
GAAGTGTTCACCGCGGCGTTCCGGCAGGCCCTGGGGGAAGGGGCGCCGGACGGATCGGCGCCCGTGGCTGCGGAGGCGCCCGCGGAGGGCTGCGCGCTGGACGATCCCGGCAAGGGTTAGCCGGCGTCGGGTTCCAGGACCAAGACCGGATGGTTGGCCGCGCCCTTGCCCTCCCCGGAGGGATTGGCGAAGAGCGGCAAGGGAGAACGCGCCGGTCGCCGTGACGGGGCGCGGCCTCCGAAGCAAGGCGAAAACGAGGGCGCCGCCCTAAGGTCGGCGCCCTCGCCGGTCTGGTGGACGGGACGCGGGCGGCTTAGAGGACGCCCGCGTACTTCTTCACGACGGCGATCGCGTGCGCCGGCGTGGAGCTGGTGCCATGCTCCAGGCCGATGTAGCCGGCAAAGCCCTCTTCACGCAGGACGCGGAAGATGTTCGCGTAATTCGCCTCACCGGTGCCCGGCTCTTTGCGGCCGGGGACGTCGCCGATCTCCACAAAGCGGATCCAGCCTTTGCGGAGGCCGAGGCGAAGGTTGTTGATGATATTCCCTTCGCCGAGCTGCCGGTGGTACATGTCGTAATCCACCTTCACCCGGGGATGGGCCGCCTCTTCCGCGTACTGGAACGCATCGTGAGAGGTGAGCATGCTCATCTGCGGGCTCTCGACGTAGTTGAGCGGCTCCAGGACGATGTAGACGTCCGCCTTCTCCGCCAGATCGCCCGCCTTCTTCAGCCCGGAGATGATCTGCGCGTGCTGGACCTCCGGAGCCACGTCCTTCTGCTTCGCGCCGACGAACGTGATCAGGTTCTGGGTGCCGAAGCGCTTCGCGATCTCGATGTGGTGGGCGACGTCGTCCAGGAACTCCTGCTCATACCCGGTCTTCGTGAGGCCGGTGCTCCAGCCGGTCCGGCCGTTGCCGGTGATGCTGCCGCAGCGCAGGTTGTGCCGCTTCTGCGCGGCGAGCATCGCCTCCGCCTGGTCCTCCTTGAGCTCCCAGAAGCTGATCGCCTCGCAGCCCTGGTCGGCGGCGATCTCGATCCGCTGCGCATACGGCATGTCGCGCGGGAACATCAGCTCGAGGTTCACGGAGAGGGTGTACTTCGGCGCGGGAAGGGCGGGAGCGTCGGTCGGCGCATCGGCCGCGCGGGCGCTCCGCTCTCCGGCGAGCAGCAGGGGGCCGGCCGCAGCGGCCAGCAGGTGACGGCGATTCAGGGAAGACATGGGTAATCCTTTGGAGAGGCTCGCCGGAGAGAGTCCGGGAGCGCCCTCTCGATCACGTGGCCCGGCGAGCGTGCGGCGCTCGCCGGGAAGGCCCGGCTGCCGGGGTGCCGCGCTGGCGAGTCCGGCCGGCAGCCGATCAGGAGTTCGGAGCCACCCTCGCCGGGTCCTCCCGGAAATCCCGGGGCGAGAAATCCGGAGCGAGGAATTCGGTGAAACGGCACCGCCGGCCGGCTCTCATAGGTAATTGCTACTAAGGAGCGCTTTCCGCTCCACTTCTGTTGTGCGGCGCCACCGCGCCGACCTTACGGGCTCCGTGCGCTCTTCGGCCCGGCCGGAGGCGTGTTGAGAAGTTATGTCGCCCCTGAAACCCCGCCGCGCGGCGCTGCTCCTGTCATGGCTCCTGCTGGCTCCGGCCGTCCACCCGGCCCGGGCAGAGAGCGCGAAGCCCCCCTTCACTCCGGCGAAGATCGATTTCGTACGGGATATCCAGCCGGTTCTCAAGGCGCACTGCTTCCAGTGCCACAGCGGGGCGCAGAAGGGCGGCGGCCTGGCCCTTGATAGCCGGGAAGCGGCGTTCCACGGCGGAGCCAGCGGGAAGTCGATCCAGCCGGGCAAGGGCGGCGCGAGCCTCTTGCTCACGCGCGTGCTGGGGCAGGGGGGCAAACCCCGGATGCCGCTCGGCTTCGCGCCGCTTTCCGCCGCGGACACGGCGCTGCTCCGCGCGTGGATCGACCAGGGTGCCGCCTGGCCGGAAGGGGCGGGAGCGAAAAAGCACTGGGCGTTCGTTCCGCCGGTCCGGCCGCGGGTCCCCCGGCCGAAGAACGCCGCCTGGGTGCGGAATCCCATCGACGCCTTCGTGCTCCAGAGGCTGGAGCGGGAGGGGCTGAAGCCTTCGCCCGAAGCGGACCGGGTGACGCTGCTCCGGCGGGTGACCCTCGATCTGACCGGTCTTCCGCCCACGCCGAACGAGGTGGACGCTTTCCTCGCCGACCGCGCCGCCGGGGCGTATGAGAAGGTGGTCGACCGGCTCCTTGCCTCCCCCCACTACGGCGAGCGGATGGCGCTGCCGTGGCTGGATGCGGCTCGTTATGCGGACAGCAACGGGTTCCAGCAGGACGGGGACACGTACCAGTACGTGTGGCGGGACTGGGTGGTGCGCGCGCTCAACGCGAACATGCCGTTCGACCGGTTCACCGTGGAGCAACTCGCCGGCGATCTCCTCCCGAATGCTACCCTGGACCAGCGGATCGCGACCGGGTTCAATCGCTGCCACCTCCTGAACGGAGAGGGCGGCGCGATCCCCGAAGAGCAGCGGAACGTGATCCTGTTTGACCGGGTGGACGTCACCGCCACCACCTGGCTCGGCGCCACGCTGGCCTGCGCCCAGTGCCACGACCACAAGTACGACCCGTTCACGCAGCGGGACTACTACTCGCTGATGGCGTTCTTTAACAACGTCCCCGAGTCCGGAACGCCGCCGGGCGGGGGCCAGTACCGCATTGCCGACCCCTGGATCTACGCGGGCACGGATGAGCAACTGGCCCGCCTGAAAGGGTTCGACGACCAGGTCGCGGCGGCAAAGGGCGACGCGGAAAAGGTGAAGGCGCTGGAGAAGCAGCGGGATGCATTTCGCGCCGGGATCCCCCGGGTGATGGTGATGTCGGACGCCCGCCCGCGCAAGACGCACCTCCTCCTGCGGGGCAACTACGAGGCGCCCGGACCGGAGGTGCAGGCGAGTACCCCGGCATGCCTTTCGCCAATGCCCGCCGGCGCGCCGCGGAACCGCCTCGGGCTGGCGCAGTGGCTGGTGAGCCCGGAGAACCCGCTCACGACCCGCGTGCAGGTGAACCGCTACTGGCAGCTCTTCTTCGG
>CAYQDT010000700.1:0-3093 GCA_964416225.1 uncultured bacterium | reverse complement strand
GGCGCGACCACCACGAGCGCGATGCGGCGGAACCTCTCGCGTCTTCTCCGGCTGCTGGACGCCGGGGACCTGGACCGCGGCCGCGATCAGCGCCGCATCCTCCGCCACCTCTGCCGGCGGGAGCTGGCGCGGTCGGCGGGCCGGCTGCTGATCGCGGGCGAGGATGCCCCATGGATCGGGCGCCAGGGCTACGCCGGCCTTCGGAACGTACGGCCCGGAGAGGTCGACCGGCCGGGATCGGTCTGGGTCTCCGGCACACGGCAGACCCGGGAGAGGCGCCAGTGGATTCCCTGGCTGGCCAATGAGCTGCGTCTCCAGCCGGATGCGCGCATCGTCGGCGGCCACGGGTGGTACGCCGTGCGCTCCGCCTCCGGAGCAGCACCCACACCGGAGGAGCTGGACGGACTGGTGTGGCAGGCCCGCGCGGTGGGACCGCTGCCCCCGCCGCTGATGTCCACGGAGGCGGAGCTCCGCCCGAACTGGCGCCAGCGGCTCGCTGCCGCGCGCAACGATTTTCGCCACCTCCGCACCCGTCTTCCGGCGGAGTGGTGACGGCCGGTGGGCCAGGGACCGGACGGCTCGAGGGGAGCCGGCCCACTCGCCGCCGGAGGGCCGGACCCGGGGCCTCGCTCGAGCGCGAGGCCCGGCTCGTGGCGGGGTTCGGACGTTTGAGGCTCCGGTAAGGAAGCGCAGCCTCCGTCCTGGGCAATAATAGAAGAGAACGCGGTCTCCGCCGCCGCCCTCGCGCGGAGCCGATCGTCCTCAAGCCCGGGAGCAGGTTGTGCCGGACATCATCATCCTTTTCAAGCTGGTCCTGATTGCGGTCTTCGCGGTCTCGGGGTTCTCCAAGCTCGCCGATCCGGCGGGCACCCGGGAGGCCCTGCGAGAGTTTCGCGTCCCGACCCTCCTGCACCCGTTCCTGGAGTGGGCGCTTCCGGGCACGGAACTGCTGGTCGCGGTCGCGCTGCTGCTGCCGGCGTTCGCCTGGTGGGGCGCCGTGGCCGCGCTGCTCCTGCTTCTGCTTTTCAGCGCCGTGGTGGCGGGTACGCTGGCCAAGGGACGGCGGCCGAAATGCCACTGCTTCGGCCAGGTCTACACCGCGCCGATCGGCGCTGAAACGGTGATCCGCAACGGAGTGCTGCTGCTGATGGCGGGGGTGGTGGCCGGCCCGGAGCGGGACCTGGCGGGCATAGGGATCCCCCAGTGGGTGGCCCAACAACTTGCCGCGCCGTCTGCCGGCGCGCTGGTCGCCGTGGCGGCGCTCACGGTTGCCGCCGTGCAGGCGTGGCTCCTCCATCGCTCCTCCGAGCAGACGCGACGGCTTCAGGTCCGCCTCGAGGCCGTGGAGGCACGCCTGCAGGGCGGGGGGAGCGGTGAATGGGCGGCCGCTCCCGGCACGACCGCCGCCGGGCTGCCCCAGGGAACGGAAGCGCCGGACTTCACGCTTCCGGACCTGCAGGGCATGCCCCACTCCCTCGATGACTTCTTGGAGCACGACCGGCCCGTGCTGCTCTTCTTCGTGAGCCCGGACTGCGCCCCGTGCAAGGAGCTCCTCCCGGAGTTTTCGGAGTGGCAGGCCACGCTGCGGGATCGCCTGACCCTGGTGTGGATCGCCACCGGTGATCCGTCCCGCGACCGGCCCCGGTTCCAGCCGTACCAGGGACTGCCGCTGCTGCTGGAGCGGCAGCGGGAGGTCGCCGAGCGGTTCAAGACCGAGAGCACGCCGAGCGCGCTGCTGATCCGGGCGGACGGCACGATCGGCAGCGAGGTGGTGGTGGGCGTCCGCGCGATCCGCGCCCTGGTCGCTCGCGTGGACCTGGAGATCGAGGAGAAGTTCAAGCCGCTGCTGAAGACCGTTCGCACGAAGCTGCTGGCCGGCGAGGCGGGCCTTCCGCCCGGCGTGGAGGCCCCGCCGTTCGAGGCTCGGGACCTCCACGGCCAGCCGCACGCCCTGTCCGATTTCGAGGGCCGCCCGCTGCTCCTGATTTTCTTTAGCCCGGAGTGCTCGTTCTGCCTGCGCATGATGCCGCGCCTGGCAGCTCTCTCCTGTACTGAGGGACCGGGCGCTCCGCAGCTGCTGGTGGTGGCCAGCGGCGGCGTCGACGCGAACCGCTCCTGGGTGGAGGAGCACCACGCTTGCTGTCCGGTCTTGCTGGAAGAGGGGGAGCGCGTTTCGGACCGCTACCGCGCGTCCGGCACGCCCACCGGCTATTTGATCGATGCGAGAGGACGCATCGCCAGCGAGCTCGCGCTGGGGGAAGACGCGCTCTTCGCGCTCTTACCAGCCACCGCCGCAGACATGGGGGCGAATCGAGATCGGCCCGTGGTGGCCCCGGACGGACCCGTGAAGGCGCTCGTCGACGCGGAGTAGGCTTCGCGGGGGAAGGGTCGGCGAAGAGAGATCCGGCAGGGGATGCTCCCGGCGAGCCGGGTGCGGGTCCGCCTGCCCGCACCGATCCGCTATTGGCCATCGCCCGCGGCCCAGCAGCGGGCGCGGTGAGTAGGCGTGAACTCCGTCCAGCCCGGCATCTCCACGCACCGGGCATGAGCGAGGGGGCAGCGCGGCTGGAACGGACAGCCCACCGGCAGCGAGAAGAGATCCGGCGGCTGGCCTGCGATCGCCGGCATCCGCTGCATGGGCTCGCCCTCCAGTCGCGGGACGCTCTGGAGCAGCGCCCGGGTGTAAGGGTGACGCGGCTGGTCGAACAGTTCGTACACCGTTCCGGTCTCGACCACCCGGCCCGCATACATCACCTGGACGCGGTCCGCCGTTTCCGCCACGACCCCCAGGTCATGGGTGATCAGGAGGATGGAGGTTCCCCGCTCGCGCCGAAGCTCCAGCATCAGGTCCAGTACCTGGCGCTGAACCGTCACGTCGAGCGCGGTCGTGGGCTCATCCGCGATCACGATCTCCGGATTACAGGCAAAGGCCATCGCAATCATCACGCGCTGGCGCTGTCCGCCGCTGATCTGGTGCGGGTAGGCCCGCGACCGTATCTCCGGCTCCGGCAGCCCAACGCGGCGGAGCATGTCGACGGCCCGCTCGGTGGCGATCTTGAGCGGCACGCGCTGGTGGAGCGCAATGGCCTCCGC
>CAYQDT010000699.1:0-3100 GCA_964416225.1 uncultured bacterium | reverse complement strand
AGGTCTCGAACGCCGCCGCCTCGATGCCGGCGTGCTGGCGGATACCTTCCAGCATCGGCAGGCGCCGCCACGGCGGGGCGACGCTGATCTCACCCTCCCCGTGCGGGATTACCGGCCGACCGTACAGCTCCGTGGCCAGGCCGGCAATGAGCTCCTCCACCAGCCGCTGAATATCCTCGAGGTTGGCGTATGCCTCATACGACTCGAGCAGCGTGAACTCCGGGTTATGGCGGGTGCTGATTCCCTCGTTCCGGAAGACCCGCCCGATCTCGTAGACGCGCTCGTAGCCGCCGACCAGGAGCCGCTTCAGGTACAGCTCCAGCGAGATCCGGAGCTTGAAATCATAGTCGAGGGCGTTGTGATGGGTCATGAACGGCTTGGCCGCCGCGCCGCCCGCCACCGCCTGCAGGACCGGCGTCTCGACCTCGATGTAGCCGCGCTCGTCGAAGAATTGCCGGATGCCGCGGAGGATCCGGGAGCGGTTGCGGAAGTGGTCCCGCACGTCCGGGTGGACGGCCAGGTCCGCGTACCGCTGCCGGTAACGGAACTCCACGTCGGTCACGTCGCCGTAGTGCTCGTCACCCGCCGTCTTGCCGAGCGGGAGCGGCCGGAGGGCCTTCGCCAGGATCTCGTACTGCTCCACCTCCAGCGTGATCTCGCCCGTGCGGGTGCGGAACAGCGAGCCCTCCACGCCCAGGAAGTCGCCGAGATCCAGCAGGTCGAGCTGCGCGAAGCGCTCGGGCCCGATCCGGTCCAGCTTGAAGTACAGCTGCAGCCGGCCGGACTCGTCCCGGAGGTCGAAGAAGGCGGCCTTCCCCATGATCCGCTTCGCGAAGAGGCGGCCTGCCAGGCGCGCGCGCACCGGCTCAGCGGCTGCCGGCGCCGGCTGCGCCTCCGTGGTGTGAGCCTGGCTCCGCTGGGCCGCCGCGCCCTCCGCCTCCGTGAAGCGGCGCACGGCCTCCGCCGCGGTGGAGCTCCGGTCATACCGCTCAGCGGCGAAGGGGTCCTGCCCCAGGTCCCGCAGCTTCTGGAGCTTGTCCAGCCGCGCGCGTACCAGCTCGTTCTCTTCTTCCAGTGGCATCTCTCTGCTCGCTTCCGCTCCGCCGCTGCGGCGCACGCCGCCTCGGAGCGTCACGCTATGTTCACACAAAGAGAGCGCCCCGTGGGGCGCCCTGCGAAAATCCGGGATGCTGTTTCGGTTACGCGGCCCGGCCGGCGCCGCGCTCCGCCGGCCCGCCGGCCCGCGCTCGAGGTGCCTGCGGCGGGCTCCCTACCGGCGGCTCAAGCACCCTGCCGGCGGATGGCGACCACCTCATACTCCACCCGGCCGCCGGGAGTGCGGACCTCCACCCGTTCCCCCACTTTTTTGCCGCAAAGCGCTTCACCGATCGGGGACTCGTTGGAGATGCGGTCCTCGTCCGGGTCCGCTTCGTAAGAGCCGACCATCGTCAGCTCCCAGTCCTCCTTCGTCCCCACCTCTCGGACGGTCACCACGGTTCCGATGCCCACCTGATCGGTGGAGATCTCGCTCATGTCCAGGATGGTGGAAGCGCCCAGGATCGTCTTCAGCTCGGCGATTCGCCCTTCCAGGAAGGCCTGTTCCGTTTTCGCCGTCTCGTACTCGCTGTTTTCGGAGACGTCGCCCAGATCCTTGGCCTGGCGGATCAGCTCCGCCACTTCCTGGCGCCGCACGGATTGAAGCTGCCGGAGCTCTTCTTCAATCTTGTGAAGGCCCGCGGGCGTTAGGACTATCGTTCGTTCGCTCAATGGGGTGGTGCTCCCGTCCGGACGGCTGCCGCGCAAGGCGCGGAGTGCCGGACATAACCTGGATCAGACACAAGGAAACAGCGAAGCACTGTGACCGCGTGCCGCTTTTTTCCGCTGCCCATGAATGCCGGAACGAATCGGATCCGGCATCACGCGCCGCGAGACGGCCTCGTCGGTCCAGTGCCCAAATGTGCCTGGCCTCAAAGTTGCGTTAGTATATCTTTGGCCCATGGGGCTGTCAACCGCAGGCAAAGTGCCTCTCCAAAGCCATCCGGCAGCCATCCGGCACGCTCCGCGGTCGCCGTCCGCGCCTCAATCCCGTGCCGCCTGCGGCTCGTCCTCCGGCTCCGCAACGGGCAGCTCGGCGCTGCCGGAAGAGAGAACGGCACCGGCCCGCACCGCCTCGGCAATCAGGCTCCGGCCCATGTCGCTCGGCATTTCACGAAGCCGCAGCCGGAGTCCTGCCGGATTCTGCAGCGCCCCTTCCACGTCCCAGTCCGCCCGCTTGTCTTTCCCCGCCAGGAGCTGGTGGAGCTGCGCGTGCGTGCAGGCGCTCGCATCCAACCCCTCGGCGCTGAAGAGCGCCTCCTGCTGCGCCTTGCTCAAGGAGAGATGAAACTGCATGAGCGCGTAGAGCTCCCGCGCGGCGTGCGCCTCGTTCGTGCAGAGGTTGCTGCGCTCCAGCACGGCGAGCTGAACCGGAGTGAGCTGTGCGAGCGGAAGCAGCTTTTGAAAGGGGACGATCCTCTTTTCCCGCGGCCGGCCGGAGATGTACGCCTGTACGGGACCGGCGGCCGGGAGGGTGGCCCGGTCGATCCATTCCGTGGCGCTCCGGAACAGGTGGTACCCCCGCGCGGTGGGATGATAGAGCGCGTCCAGCTCGGCGGGCGCGGCGAGATCGGCCATCACGGCGGCGACCGGGCGGCCGGCCGCCGCCACGCCTGCCGAACCGCCGATCGCGCGGTGGCGGGAGAGAATCGGCAGCTCCGCGGCCTGGCCCAGCTTCAGGATTACCTCGTCCCGCGTGCCGCCGATCTGACCATTGTCGCCGATGCCGGCGGGGAGGAGCGGGCCCGTCTCCGGCGGCAGCGGTGCCTTGCGATCCGCGGGGACGAACTCGAGCGTCCCGATCGCGCCGGTCACGCCGTTTGTCCGCAGCGCGGTGGCGCGTGCGCGGATCGTGGGGGTGCCCCGGTCCGCCAGGTCTTCCAGGTCGAAAGTGGCCAGCAGGGGGCCGGTGAGCGGCGTCCGCTCCCGCATGGAGATCGCCAGGAGGAGCCGGTAGAGCTCCGCGGCCGCCCCCTCGGAGATGGAGAGAGTGACCGGTGTGCCC
>CAYQDT010000698.1:0-3102 GCA_964416225.1 uncultured bacterium | reverse complement strand
GTCGTTCGGCGCGCCCTGCGCGTGCTCCTCACCGCCGCGCAGCGCCTCATAGAGACGGGAGGCTCCCACGGCGCCGATCACGGGACCCACCACGTACACCCACCCGCTCCCGAGCGCCGCGCCACCGGCGAAGAGTGCCGGCCCGAGGGAGCGGGCGGGGTTCATCGAGCCGCCCGTGAGCGCCCCGCCGATCAGGACGTCGACGACCACCGTGAGGCCGATGGCGAGACCGGGAACCGCGCCGTTCACCCGGCGGTCCGTCGCCACGGAGCTGATAACGAGCATCAGCAGGAACGTGAGCAGCGCCTCCGTCCCGACCGCGGCGACCCGGCCCACGGCCGGAACATGGGTGCCATGGCCCGCCCCATACAGTACGGCGCAGGCCCCCGCCGCCAGCGTGGCCCCCGCAAGCTGCGCGAGGATGTACGCGGGAACGCAGCGCCAGGGGAAGCGGCCCGCGGAGGCAAAGCCGAGGGTCACCGCCGGGTTGAAGTGGGCGGCGGAGATGTGGCCGAGAGCGTAGATCATCGCCAGGACCGCCAGGCCGGAGACCCACGCCGCCGCCATGAGTCCGCCGTCCGCCCCCTTGAGCGCGGCCGCTCCGCTCCAGGCGACGGGCGCGAAGACAATGCCGAAGGTCCCCACCAGCTCGGCGGCGCAGCGGCGCGGCATCCCGACGCTCATTTACGCTGCTCCAGCTCGTCGACCAGCTCGGCGACCCGCTCCCGGAGCTGGTCCCGCACCGCCCGGACCCCTTCCAGCGACTTCCCCATCGGGTCGGCCAGTCCCCAGTCCTCGCTGATGTACGTCCCGGCGGGGCACATCTCCGCCTCCACGCCGCAGCCCATCGTGATGACCCGCTCCGCCCGCGTGGCCATCTCGGCGGTCAGGAGCTTCGGCGTCTGCCCGGCCATGCGGATGCCCAGCTCCTCCATCGCCCGGACGGCGACGGGATTGACCTCCCCGCGGGGCGCGGTCCCGGCGGAAACGCCGATAGCCTCCAGGCCGCGCTCCCGGGCCAGCTGATTGAAGAACGCCTCCGCCATCTGGCTGCGCCCGGCGTTGTGGACGCACACAAAAAGGATCTGCTTCATCGAACCTCGATTCTTCCCGATGGGAGTGGGGAGACTTGCACCACGGAGTCACGGAGACACGGAGAGGGGACTGGAGAGATTCCAACCCGGGAGATTTGCACCACGGAGTCACGGAGACACGGAGAGGGAGCGGGTTTAGGGGCGGCGGGGAGAGGGGGGGCGGGTTCTTTCGGTTGGGGCACGCTGTTTTCGTCATCCTTGCCCGCCGCTCCCGCGTGGCGGCACCTTTTGGGTCCGGGGTGCGCATTCCAGGGATCATCGCGGACAGCCGCATGCGGCGGTTTCCGGAGCGGCGACCTCCCGATATGGACCCGGCTCTTCGGCGAACTCCCGGACGCGTGCCAGCGCCTCCGGGTTGACCGAACAGTAGATCCACCGCCCGCGCTTCTCCATCCGGATGAGGCCCGCGAGCCGGAGCTCCTTCAGATGGTGCGAGATCGTGGAGGCGGTCCCGCCCAGGCGGCAGCAGACCTCTCCCACGGAGAGGGAACCGGCCGGCCGGAGCTCACCGGACTCGCCGATCTCGACCCCCGCCTCCGTCCCCGCGCAGCGGCGCAGCATCTGGAAGATGCCGAGCCGGGTCGGATCTCCCAGCGCCTTGAACAGCAGCGCGAGCTCGGAATTCGATATTTCGATATCCATGAAACTATCATATCGAAAACGGCTCGCGCCGTCCGGTCGAGAACGGGCCGGAAGCTCGCCCGCTGCGTCCCCCGGCGCGGGATGGACGGGGGAGGGGCGGGCGCTACCGGCGGCGACACTCCATGGAACCGCGGCTGATTCCGTGGAGTGCCGCCGGTCTCATTCGTCTATCCGATTTCGCCCAGCCGGATGATCGGGCGTGCCGGTCTGATGCCGGTCCGAGCCGCGAGATCGACCCGCTCTCCGAAGCGGTGCGGGCCGTGGCGCAGGAGGCCGTGTGGCCCCCGGATTGCTCGGTGCCGCGGCCAGGCGGAGTTGATGATCTGCGACCGGGCGGTAATCCGGGGATGGGTGAAGCGGGTGAAGGTGAGCGGGGATGCCGCGCTCAAGAGTTACGGTGGCGGGATGTGTCGAGATCGGCAGGCCGCGGTCACTTGCGTGAGCAGCGGCCGGGTGGAGGGGCGGCACCGGGAGGACGCCCGGGCTCTCGACGATCCGGCGCCGGACGCATGGGTGGGGGACATTCTGCTGCTCCGCGCCGGGGAGGTGGTTGCGGGCTTAGGAACAGGCGGGACCACCTGCATGGACGCCCGTGCGGCAGGTTCATGCAGTCGTGCGGAAGGCCCCTCCCCGTTACCGGACACGCGGGGCACGCCTTCGAGGTGAGATTCTGCACGCCCGGGAATCTCTAAACGCCGCACCGCCAGCCATCTGGTAAGCTGGGGATCAACCTGGGGGACCGTCCGGAGCCCGTCCATCGAGCCAGGCCGTTTTACGGCGTTGGCGCACCCGGGCGGAAACGATCGACGCTGGTTTGAACGACTGTCCCACCATCCACTCATCGAAACCGCGCACTCGCCACTGGAGCAAGAAAAGCGCGTTCCGCACGTCCGCTGCCCCCGTCGAAGAGCTACTGGAGTTCCAATGGCGCGCGTCTTTTGCTACGTCCTCGTCGGACTGCTGGGTACTGCTGCCGCTGTCTCGCCCTCCTGGGCGTACGTCGATCACCTCAGCAGCTTCACCCTGGGGCGCGTCGTTCGCGAGGCGCCTCGTATCGAAGTCGTTCGGGTGGGGAGCGTGGATCCCGGGGCCGGGGTGCTTCACCTCGAAAAGGTGCGTGACCTGAAGGGAGAGACCGCGGAGGCGCGCTGCCAGCAGCAGGCCGGCGAGAATCTGCCGCCCGCGGTTCGCAGCCTCATCCTGCGGTGGGCGGAGCCGGGCAAGACCGCCGTGGTGTTCCACAACGGGAAGACCTCGCTCACCTGCATCGGGCGGTACTGGTATCGCAGCCGGCTCCGCCCCGGGGCGGAATGGACCATCACCGAGGGGCAGGGTCATCTCGGCTTCGCTTACTTCGGATCGGCGC
>CAYQDT010000697.1:2120-3110 GCA_964416225.1 uncultured bacterium | reverse complement strand
CGCCCACGACGCGCAGGTTTCCCTCCACCCATACCAGGTCCTGGAGGATCGTGCCCAGCACCTGTGAGGACTGGAGCCGCTCCTGAAAGTAGCCCGGCTTGGCGGGATCGACGAATCGATCCCGCAGCACCAACGCGCCGTCACTCGCGGAGACGGTCTCGGCGATCGAGCCGACATACACCCGCATCTGCCGCCGAATCCGTTCCGATCCCTTGTCGTTGGAATCAATGTCGCGGTCGACGAAATACCCGCCGCCACCTGCACGCACGGCGCTTCCTCCACCATCTTCTGATGGCGCGGGGTCTGGACCGAGCAGTCGCGCTCGCCCAGATGGATCACGTGTCCATGCGCGTCCCCGAGCACCTGGATCTCCACGTGGCGGGGCTCCTCGATGTACCGCTCCAGGTAGACCCCGGGGTTGCCGAACGCGGCCGCGGCCTCGGTCTGCGCCAGCTTGATGCTGGACAGAAGCTCGTCTTCGCCGCGGACCACGCGCATGCCCTTGCCCCCACCGCCGGCGGTCGCCTTGACCATCAGGGGATAGCCGACGGCCTCCGCCGCCCGGTAAGCATCCGCGTCGGACTGGATGACGTCCCCGCTTCCGGGGACCACCGGCACGCCGAGCTGCCGGGCGATCGCCCGGGCGGTCGCCTTGTCCCCCATTTGCCGGATCGCTTCCGGGAGCGGCCCGATGAAGGTAAGGCCCATGGCCTCGGCCGCTTCCGCAAAGTCCGCATTCTCGGCCAGGAATCCGTAGCCGGGATGGATCGCCTCGGCGCCGGTGATCATCGCGGCGCTGATGATGTTGCCGACGTTGGCATAGCTCTCCCGGGTGGCCGGCGGACCCACGCAGACCGCCTCGTCCGCCACGCTGGTGTGGAGGGAATCGGAGTCGGCCTGGCTGTAGACCGCCACCGTGGCGATACCCAGCTCCCGGCAGGCGCGAATCACCCGCAGCGCGATCTCGCCGCGGTTCGCAATCAGAACTTT
>CAYQDT010000697.1:0-2110 GCA_964416225.1 uncultured bacterium | reverse complement strand
GGGTGGGGAGTTTCGAATGGGGAACGCGGGGGATCGGACGGTGGGTCGTGAGGCGGATCGATGCACAGCCGGGGACCGGAGCGCGCCCGCCGGCGGCACCGGGCGATGCGGGACCGGCGCTCCGCCGTGACCCCGGATCCGTCAACCTTCGTCCTTCAACTTTCAACGGGCCGATTTCAACGGGCCGAACGCTACTTCGGATCGCCCTGGTGCGGCGGATAGATACAGGAAACCGCACCCGTGGCCGGATCGAAGCGGTAGGGATAGCTCTTCCCGCCGACCGGGCAATACATCATCTCATCCGTCACGCCGAACCGCTTCAGATCGGCGAGGGAGGCCGGCTTCGTATCCTCGGTGGTCGTGGCCATCTGGTAGGCCTGGCGGATCTGGTTGAGGTTGTTCCAGCACTCCACCTGATGGGCACGCTGCTTCGGCGACTGGACGGTCTTCCCGTCGGCCGTCCGGCCGCCGCTGATGTAGCGCGGCAGAAGGATCATGGCGAGGACGGCGATGATCACCACGACCACGAGCATCTCGATCAGCGAAAACCCGCGCTTCTGTCCGGTGCAGCGCATCGTTCACCCTCCGGATCGTCCGGCCACCCCGGCCCGACGCAGCGGACCTTCCTATCGCTAGCCGCCGTTCGGAACCAAAATAAACAGCTCCTGACCGTACTCCACCGGCTCGCCGTCTTCCACCAGCACCTTCTCGAGCCGGCCGCCCGTTTCCGCGGTGACCGGATTGAGAATGCGCATCGAGTCGATGTGACCGACGGTCGCGCCGGCTTCCACCTCATCCCCGGCGGAGAGCGCTCGCCTCGGCGCGCGGTAGATTCCCACCTGCCCCGCGCGCACCACCACCTGCTCCGGCTCCCCCGGCTCATCCGCGGAGACGGGCGCATCCATGAACGGCGGCATCGGCGCCCCCGGCGCCCGGCGTGCCTGGAGCCGCCAGCCCTGGCCCTCCACATTGATCTCGCCGACGTGCACCTGCCGCTGCAGGAGCCGGAGGATGGCCTCGATGCGGTCCAGGTTCATGGGGAGAGAGCGCTCGCAAGGGGACGGGAGCACGGCCCTCGACCCGCAGCGCGGGGAGGGCGGTGCTGCCAGCTACTGACAATCAGGCGCGGACAGGGCGACAGCCGGAGCGGTCTACTTCACGCGCTCCAGGTACTGCGACGTGCGGGTGTCTACCTTGATCCGCTCGCCCACGTTGATGAAAAGCGGCACGTTGACCACCGCCCCGGTTTCCACCTTGGCCGGCTTGGAGCCGCCGGAGGCCGTGTCGCCCCGGAGGCCCGGGTCCGTCTCCACCACTTCGAACTCCATGAAGAACGGCAGGTCGACCGCCAGGATCTTGTCGTTGTGGCTCAGGACTTCCACCTCGGTGTTGTCCTTCAGGAACTTCACGGAGTCACCGAGCTGGTTGCTCGGAATGGTGATCTGGTCATACGAGTCCATGTCCATGAACACGTACTCGTTTCCCTGGTTGTAGAGGAAGTTCATCTTCTTCCGGTCCAGGACGGCCTGCTCCATCTTCTCCCCGGCTCGAAACGTCTTCTCGAGCGTGGAGCTCGTACGCAGGTTGCGAAGGCGGGTGCGGACAAACGCGCCGCCCTTCCCCGGCTTCACGTGCTGGAACTCAACGATCTGGTAGATCTCGTTGTCCAAAATGATCGAAAGACCGTTGCGGAAATCACTCGTATCGATCAAGAGACTGCTCCCTCAAACGCGCCCGTAAAATCGTGTTAGCGTAGCACAACCCACCCGCCGCGTCAAGCAAGAGAGCCCTTCCCGCAGCATCCACGCAACATTTCAGTCTCATCTCCGCAATTTCAGGGCCGTACGTACGCGAGGGACGCGGAGCCAGCCCGCGTCCCTCGCATGCCACCGGTGGGCGGGCGCTGCTTACTTGGTCTCGGAAGCGGCGGCCTTCGGGGTGGCGATGTGATCCGCCTTGGCATACTTGGCGGGGTTCTTCTTGAACTCGGCCGGGCAGCCCGCGCAGCAGAAGAAGTAGCGGTTGCCCTTGTAGTCCGCGAACATCTTCTTCTCGGTCGCTTCCTTCACGTTCACCTTGTGGGCCGGCATCACCGCGCACTTCACTTCGG
>CAYQDT010000696.1:0-3114 GCA_964416225.1 uncultured bacterium | reverse complement strand
GTGGGCTGTGGCTAATTGCTGGGATCGGATTGGCGGCCCTGTTCCTCAATAGGAGGGCTAGGTCTCATGCCGTCTTTGTAGCAAATTTTCTGGCGTTCTCGTTCCTGGGTGTCTCGGCCGGACTTTATTTCCGAGAGCATGAGAGGTGGCCCTGCTCCTGGCGCTCACCGTGGTGGCAGCGGTTGGGAGTACGAAGGCGCGCACCGGCGCTCGCGGCCCGCATCCGGGGCACGTGCCGGCTCCGCAGGCTCCCCGGCGGTAGTCCCAAGCGGGGATCAGGGGACGGAAAGATAGGCGGACGGGCCGGGGGAAGATCCCCGGCCCGTCCGCTTCATCACGAATCGTCCGGCCTGGCTGTCACGGCTGCCGGGGCGCCGGCCGGCGCCGGCGCGATCAGGCCACTTTGCGCGCGACCATCAACGCACAGCCGCCTTCGCCGGTGGCGTGCTCCCGCTCCACGGTGAGCCCCGCGCTGCCCAGGACCGCCCGCAGTTGGTGTGACGACAGGTGGGTCATCTGCAGGCCCGACCCGATGGTCCATTCACTCTTTTCCGCCGCTTCCCACCGGTCGAGGAGCAGTGTGCCGCCGGCGGCGAGCATCTCCGAATACGCCCGGACAATCTCCGCAACCTCTTCCAGAGGACGGCGCTCGGTGATCCCGAGACAGGAGATCACGTGAAACGGCCCTTCCCGTCGCGCCACGGCCGCAACTTCGCGGCGGCGGCGGAGGTCCTCCCGGATGAAGCGGATCGGTGCGCCCTGCGCGCGGGCGCGGCGCTCCGCTTCCGGCAGCGCGGCACCCGTCGGATCCGCATCCACGGCCCAACAGCGGAGCACGTGGAACGCCTCGGGATGCTCGGCGCGAAGACGCTCCGCGACCCGCAGCAGCTCGGCCGCCAGTCCGCACGGCGCGCCGAGGATACGGATTTCCGCTTCGCCGCTCCGCCTCGCCATCACCGCGGCGGCCACCATCTCGCCGGCCGCGGCATTCAGCCGCTCGCGGAGCGCCTGATGCGCGGGAAGGGCCAGCACGGTTCGGTCGGCGAGCTTGCCCACCATTCCGAGGTCGCCGCACGGGCGGTTCGCATAGATGCGGTCCAGCGTGAAGGCGTCATATCCCCGGCTCAGGATGTCCTGGGCCAGCGCGCTGGAGAGGACCGGTAGAAAGCGGGTCTGGCCGTTTTCCACCAGGCCATGGGCCAGCCGCACCGGTTTGGGTGACGACGGGCTCTGGATGCGCTGGCGCAACCGCTGACGGGCTAGAGATAGTGCTTGCATAGCTTCCGGTTCACTCCGAGGCCGGCTCCCGCTTCCCGAACGACGCTGTTCGATCCCGGTGGGGAGTGGGCCGACCTGCTTCTTTCATCAAGAGATTACGTAATCGGGCGGGGCGTGTCCCGGGACCTTAGACCCAACTTTCGTCCCAAATCGGTCCCAAGGAGTATCGTCGGCACGTTTCTCCCGGAGCCGGTGTTCCATCATGACTATCCGGCGCCGTGCATTGGTCCCCGCTCTCGTCCGGCCGCGGAGAGGATTGGAGCCGGAGCGCCCGGAAGCATGGCTCCGGCGCTCCCGCAGACGCACGTCACCATGTCCATCCCACCAGAAATGAAGGTGTTCGGCATCCGGCACCACGGACCCGGCTCGGCACGGGCGCTGGTGTCGGCGCTGGAGAGCTGGGCGCCGGACGTGGTGCTCGTCGAGGGCCCGCCGGACGCCGCGGCCCTTCTCCCGCTCGTCGCCCACGCCGCGATGCGGCCGCCGGTGGCGCTCCTCGTTTACCGTCCGGACGTGCCGCAGGAGGCCGTCTACTATCCCTTCGCACTCTTCTCTCCGGAGTGGCAGGCACTCCGCTACGGCGTCGAGCGAGACATTCCGGTCCGCATGATGGATCTGCCGCAGGCCCATCGCTTTGCGCTGGCTCCCACCGCCGCCGGGCAGGCGACCACCAATCCGGACCGCGTTCCGGCGGAGCCCGCTGCTGAGAAGGAGATGCCCGGTGCGGCGCCGGACGGCGAGACGGCCAGCGAGACGGAAGCCGGCGTCGCGGAGCCAAACCTGCGGGTGGATCCGCTGCGCTGGCTGGCCGCGGCGGCCGGGTATACGGACAGCGAGCGCTGGTGGGAGCAGATGGTGGAGCAGCGGCGGGACGGGACCGAGCTGTTCACCGCGATCCTCGAGGCGATGTCCGCCCTGCGCTCCGCCGCGCCCGGGGAGCCGGATCCGCGTCGCGCGCGCGTCGAGGCGCTCCGCGAGGCGTGGATGCGCCAGACCATCCGCGCCGCGAGCAGGGAGGGGTTCCGGCGGATCGCGGTGGTCTGTGGCGCGTGGCATGCACCCGCCCTGGTCGACCAGCCGGCGCGGTCGGTGGATGCCGCACTCCTGCGGGGGCTGCCGCGGGTGAAAGTTGCGGCGACCTGGGTCCCGTGGACGCACGGCCGGCTCCAGTTCGCCGGCGGCTACGGCGCCGGGATCGAGTCTCCCGGATGGTACCACCACCTCTGGAGCTGCCCGGAGGACACGACGATTCGCTGGCTCACCCGGGTCGCGCGGCTACTGCGGGAAAAAGATCTCTCCGTATCCGCCGCCCACGTCATCGAGAGCGCTCGCCTTGCGGAGGCGCTGGCGGCGCTGAACGGCCGGCCGGATCCGGGTCTCCCTGAGCTGAACGACGCGGTGCAGTCGGTGCTGCTCTTCGGCGATCCCGTCCCGATGGCCCTGATTCATGAGCGCTTGATCGTTGGAGAGGGGCTGGGCAGCGTCCCGGACGATGCGCCGATGCCGCCGCTGCAGGCGGATCTGCAGAAGGAGCAGAAGCGGCTCCGGCTGAAGCCGGAGGTCATCGTACGCCCGCTGGAGCTGGATCTCCGCAAGCCGAATGACCTGGACCGCAGCCGCCTCCTCCACCGGCTGCTCCTCCTGGAGATTCCCTGGGGAAGGCTGGAGCACACCGGCGGCGGCGCGAGTACCTTCCATGAGAATTGGAAGCTGCGGTGGGAGCCGGAATTCGCCGTTTCGGTCATCGAGGCCGGCATCTGGGGCAACACCGTCGCGTCGTCCGCCTCCGCGCAGGTGCGGGAGCGGACCGGCCGCATCACCACCCTTTCGGAGCTG
>CAYQDT010000695.1:0-3117 GCA_964416225.1 uncultured bacterium | reverse complement strand
GGTGCGATGGTGTTCGGCGGCGTTCGCCGGGAGCGGCTGCAGCTCAACGAGGACACGCTGTACGCCGGCGGCCCGTATGATCCCGACAACCCGGAAGCGCTGGCCGCGCTTCCGGAAGCCCGGCGCCTGATTTTCGAGGGCCGGTTTCGAGAGGCGAGCGCGCTCGCCGGTCAGAAGATGATGGCCCGGCCCTTGCGGCAGATGCCGTACGAGCCGGTCGGCGACCTGCTCCTGACGTTCCCGGAAGCGGCCCGGGTCGAGGGCTACCGCCGCGACCTCAACCTGGACACCGCGGTTGCGCGCGTCACCTACACGCGCGACGGCGTTCCGTACACCCGCGAGGTTTTCGCGAGCCCCGTCGATCAGGTGGTGGTGGTGCGGATCACCGCCGGCAAGCGGGGCCGCGTCTCCTTCACCGCCGGAATGCAGACCCCGCAGCGGGCCTCCGTGACGACGGACGGCGCCGACACGCTGCTGCTCCGCGGCGTGAACGGCTCGGCCCAGGGGATTACCGGCGCGCTCCGGTTCGCGGCGCGGGTCCGCGTGCTGCCCCGCGGCGGGACCCTGACCCGCGGAGGCGACACGCTCACCCTCCAGAACGCCGACTCGGCGACGCTGCTGATCTCCATGGCGACGAGCTACCGTAGCTACCGGGACGTGAGCGGAGACCCGGAGCTTGCGACCCGCCAGGCGCTGGATGCGGCGTCCCGGAAAAGCTACGACGCGCTGCGCCGCGCGCACGTGGCGGAGCATCGGCGGCTCTTCCGCCGCGTCGCTCTGGACCTCGGGACCACGGATGCCGCCCGGAAACCGACGGACGAGCGGATCCGCGACTTCGCCGCGGGCAGCGATCCGCAGCTCGCGCCGCTCTACTTCCAGTTCGGGCGCTACCTGCTCCTCTCCAGCTCCCGGCCGGGCGGGCAGCCCGCGAACCTGCAGGGGCTCTGGAACGACCAGATGACCCCGCCGTGGGACAGCAAGTACACGATCAACATCAACACGGAGATGAACTACTGGCCGGCCGAGCCGTGCGGGCTCCCCGAGTGCACGGAGCCCCTCACCCGGATGGTCACGGAGCTCAGCGAGAGCGGCGCCCGCACGGCGCGGGTCCACTGGGGCGCTCGCGGCTGGGTGGCCCATCACAACACCGACCTGTGGCGCGCCTCGGCTCCCGTCGACGGGCCGGCCTGGGGCATGTGGCCCACGGGCGGCGCCTGGCTCTGCCAGCACCTCTGGGACCACTACGAGTTCGGAAACGACCGGGCCTACCTGGCGAAGTGCTATCCGGTGATGAAGGGCGCGGCGCAGTTCTTCCTGGACACGCTGGTTACGGAGCCGAAGCACGGCTGGCTGGTCACCTGCCCATCCATCTCACCGGAAAACCAGCACCCGGGGGGCGCGTCCATCTGCGCCGGGCCGACGATGGATGAGCAGATCATCCGGGACCTGTTCACGCACGTCATCCAGGCTTCGGAGATCCTCGGCGTCGACGCGGAGCTCCGGTCGCGGCTGAGCGCCGCGCGCGCTCGCCTGGCGCCGAACCAGATCGGATCGGCGGGTCAGCTTCAAGAGTGGCTCGAAGATTGGGACCTGCAGGCGCCGGAGCGGCACCACCGGCATGTCTCCCACCTGTATGGACTCTATCCCAGCGCGCAGATCACCCCGCGCGGCACGCCCGCCCTCGCCGCGGCGGTGCGGAAGTCGCTGGAGCTCCGCGGAGATGACGCCACCGGCTGGGGGCTGGGCTGGCGCCTGAATCTCTGGACTCGCCTCCTGGACGCGGAGCACGCCTACCGGATCCTGCAGATGCTCCTCTCCCCGACCCGGACCTATCCGAACATGTTCGACGCGCATCCGCCGTTTCAAATCGACGGAAATTTCGGCGGCACCGCCGGGATCGCGGAGATGCTCCTGCAGAGCCACACCGGAGAGATCGAGCTGCTGCCGGCGCTTCCCCGGGCATGGCCCGCGGGGAGTGTCCGGGGCCTCCGGGCTCGGGGCGGCTTCGAGGTCGACCTCGCCTGGCGGGATGGGCAGCTCCGCACGGCGACGATCCGCAGCACCACCGGACACGCCTGCCGGGTGCGGTACGGCGACCGGATCTTCCCGCTGACGCTCACTCCGGGCCGCTCCCGGCAGTTGGACCTGGGGCGGCCGGCCCGGGGATGAGCGCCGTCACGAGCGGCTCGAAGGGGCGCGCCCGCTGGTGTTGCCCGGTGGTGGTGCCCGGCGGATCCGCGGGGCGTTTCCGTCCGCTCGGGAACGGAACCCGCGGAGACGAAGCGGCGTCGGATTGTTAGGAGCTCCACTTGCCCGCCGCGTTGGCCGGGGAATATTCTGAGCTGCTAATCCCTTGACTTTCAAGCGCTGCCTGCCATCCTCAACGTGAGGTCTCGTCCCGCCCGTTCCCCGGTTCGATCCGCATGCGGCCCGGCCTGATCAGGTGCGGCCAGAGAAACAAGCGCCGACACTCGCCGGTAGGCCCTGGAAACAGGCGGCCTCCGGGTCAGCGAGCGGCAGCGCCGGTAGTACCCGCTTCCGGAACGCAGGGAAGAATTCGGCTGCACCGACTCGTGCGGTCTCCTCCATTTAACGAGTGAGGAAGACCATGATTGTGATCAAGCACCGGTCTTGTCGGGATGTCGTCCTGCTGCATGTCCGGTCCTGGCGCCTGACCGGCTATGATCTCGCCGGCGCGTACCTGCCCCGCGCCGATCTTCGCGGGCTTTCTTGCGTCCGGACCAACTTCCACGGGGCCACGCTTCGCGAGGCGGATCTCCGGAATGCGCGACTGAACGGGGCCGACCTCTCCGGCACGAACCTGCGCGGCGCGGACCTGCGGGGGGCTGATCTTCGGGCCGCGAATCTCTTTGCAGCGGACCTGTCGGACGCGGATCTCACCGGCATCCGGTACGATGCTCGAACGCGCTGGCCGGAGGGCTGGATCGTACCGCCCGTACCGAGACCGGCCGGCGTCCTCGATGCGGGCCGCGGCGGTCCGTCGCGAGCTGCCGTGGATCCTCTTGTTGGGCCTGGCCGGTGCGGCGCTGACCGCTGCGCTGGGCTTTGGGCTTCTCCTGGCGGCGGGCCTTCCATCCGATGAAGCCCTCTTGCTGG
>CAYQDT010000694.1:0-3126 GCA_964416225.1 uncultured bacterium | reverse complement strand
ACGTCGTCCACGCACAGCGCCGCGTGGATCATGGGCGGACCCTGGGTGGATGCCGGCGGAGCGGACGGGGTATAGATCACCTCGATGTGCCCGCCGTCGCCCAGGTCCAGCAGGCACAGCTTCCGCTCGCCGCTCTCCCACGCATGCACCTCCCGGCATCCGAGCACGGTGGTGTAGAAGCGGACCGTCCCTTCGTAGTCGCCGGTCTGCACGGCGACGTGGTGAAATCCCAGGCCGGGCATCACCGTGTTGATACTTTCCACGCAGGCTCCCCTTCTCTCTGACCAGAGGCTCTCAACGGGGACCCCCGGGCCAGAACGGAGACCTCCGAACCGCGCGGCGGTCCGCGCCGGAATGAGAGCGCCTACTCTTCATCCGCGCCCAGCGCGGCAAACAGCTTCTGAAACCGGTCTTCCTCGAGATCGGAGACGCTGGCCATCGTCAACTCCAGGCTGTACAGCCAGAGGCGGATGATCGCCTGGTCCGTCGGCATCTCCAGGGTCCGGGCCAGAAAATCCCGCAGGATCCCTTCATACGTGCCGACGGGCTCGTTCAGGTAGACCCGCCGGGAGCCGTCGCCGGTAGCGCCCCCCGAATCCACCTGGGGCTGGACCCGATCGATGAAATCCCGCACGTTGGCGGGAGTCATGTGCCGGAGATCGCCGCCGAACTCCCGGCGCACCAGCTTCCGAAAATCCTGGAGAGTCACGCGACGGGTTTCCTGGGGCCTGCTGCGGAAGGGGATGATTACTCCCTTGGACGGCGAAGCGCGGACGAAGGTTGCGTCGTCGGCCGGGTACCCCTGGTGCCGTTCGGTGCGCTCCGCCGCGGTTCCTCTCGGGCGCGCGGCGGCTGATGGCTTCAACCGGCGGCTTGGATGCCCCCCCTCCTACCCTTCTCCCAGCAGCTTTCGCACGTCCGCTCCGGATGGCAGCGCCGGAATGGCGCCTTTGCGGGTGCAGGTGAGGGCGGCGACCGCGCATGCAAACCGCCCGGCCTCTCGAAGGTCAACCTCCGTCAGCTCCGCGGGCCCGGCTCCTCGCTTCAGCAGCCAGGCGATCAGACCCGCTGCAAATCCGTCTCCGGCGCCCGTGGTGTCCACCACCTCCACCTGGAATCCCGGCAGGGAGAGCTGCGTGGCGGCGGTCGCGAGCACCGCGCCCGCAGCACCCCGGGTGAGGGCCACCAGTGACGGTCCCTCTCCCAGCAACCGGGCAGCGAGCTCGGGAAGGGGCGCCGGGCCGTATAGAAACTCCGCTTCCTCCTCGCTCACCTTCACGAAATCGGCCAGCGGGAGCGCCGCGCGGATCTCACTTCGGGCGGTTTCCAGGTCCGGCCAGAGCAGCGGCCGGAGATTGGGATCATAGCTGATCCAAGCGCCCTGCCGGCGGGCACGGGCCAGCGCGTCCAGCGTGGCGGAGCGGCTGGGATCCTGGATGAGCGTGATCGAGCCGAAGTGAAAGACGCGGCAGGCCAGCAGCTCGTCCGGGATCTCCTCCGGACGGAGGAGCATGTCCGCGCTGGGGTTCCGGAAGAAGGCGAAGTCCCGCTCCCCATCCGCTCCCAGAGCGACGAATGCGAGGCCGGTGCGGTGGTTCGGATCGAACCGCATGCCGCTCGTGTCCACCGCCGCGTCCGCGAAAGTGCGCTGGAGGAAGCGCCCGAAGGGATCTTCCCCCACCTTGCCGACGAACGCCGCCGGTACGCCCAGGCGGGCGAGCCCGACCGCCACATTGGCCGGTGCTCCTCCCGGCGCCTTGAGGAACCCGGGACACTCCAGCAGCGGAACCCCGGCGGTGTCCGCCACGAAATCGATGAGCGCTTCACCGAGGCAAACGGCGAGAGACATGGGGTGCGGCTCGGACTTTCAGCAGGTCCGGTATGGAAACCGGCTTCCGGTGGACCGTCGCTGGGACGGGCCACCGGAAGCGCTCCGCCGGCTTACTTGTTGATGAGGGAGATGGCTTCGTTCCAGAAGGACGGAGGCACCGTCTTCAAGTTATTGACCGCGTAGTCGAGGTCCACGGCTTCGACCTCGGTTCCGCGCAGCGCAGCCATCTTGCCGAATTCGCCGTCTCGCACCATGTCCGCGGCCTTGATGCCGACCCGGCTCCCGAGAACCCGGTCGAACAGGGTGGGAGTACCGCCCCGCTGCACGTGACCCAGCACGACCGCGCGAGTCTCCACGCCGATCGCCTTCTCGATCTCCTGCGCGAGGGTTTCGCCAACCTTCCGCTCTTTCAGCGTGGCGTGGCCGAAGGCATCCACCACCATATCTTCGGCGCCCGCGGAAGGGAGTTCGGTCCCTTCGGAAGCCACCACCAGGCCCCACGTCTTGCCGCGCGCCCGCTTGCGGCGGAGGGCATCGATCATTTCGTTCATGTTCAGCGGCAGCTCCGGCAGCGTGATCCAGTCCGCTCCGGCCGCGATGCCCACTTCCAGCGCCACCCAGCCCGCATGGCGGCCCATCACTTCCAGCACCAGGATGCGCCGGTGGCTCTTCGCCGTATCCAGCAGCCGGTCCGCCGCGTCCAGCGCCACGCCGGCGGCGGTGTCGAAACCGAACGTGTAGTCCGTGTTGTTCAGGTCGTTGTCCATGGTCTTCGGAACGCCGACCATGTTCAGCCCGTGAAGCTTGTAGAACTTGTTCGCCACGCCCAGCGTGTCTTCACCGCCCACGGCGATGAAGGCGTCCAGTTGGAGCCGCTTGTAGTTTGCCAGGCACTTCTCCAGGTCCGCCTCCGCCCCTTTCCGGAACGGGTTCGTGCGGGAGGAGCCCAGCATCGTTCCGCCGTCGCGGATGATCGACTCGACCCGCTCCAGGGGGAGCTCGGTGGTGAGTCCTTCCACCAGCCCCTTCCAACCCAGCTCAAACCCCACGAATTCGAACCCGTGATCCAGGCCGCGCATGACCGCGCCCCGGATGGCGGGGTTCAAGCCCGGGCAGTCCCCGCCTCCGGTGAGAATGCCCACTCGCATCCTTACTTCTCCCTTTGTGCCAGTGTGTTCGCCCGGGCTGAAGCACGCTGGCCCGGGAGTGATTATGTTTCCAGCTCCAGCAGGCCGTAGTTTCCGTCCTGCCGGCGGTACAGGTGTCCGCGGGGCTAGGTTCGGCTGGTCAGCGTG
>CAYQDT010000693.1:0-3135 GCA_964416225.1 uncultured bacterium | reverse complement strand
CCGGCCGCTTTCCGCAGGTGGTAGGCGCGGCGCCGGCGGCTCCAGCTATGCCGGGCCAGGAACTTCTGCCCATGCTGGGCCGCACGGTGCCAGCCGCGGCTGATCTGCTGGCCCGCGGCCTTGCCCTCGTGGTACACCGGGTTGGCGGCGCTCGCCCCGATCACGCCACCGAGCAGCAGCGTTCCAGCCAGAACGATTCCCGTTACAATCCTCATCGGTCATTCTCCCTCATTCGGGACCAAAGCGGGGCCCGCGCGAGATCCGGCGCCGGCCCCCAACAGCGGATGCGTCCCTTCATCCGCCGAATCGTAAGCTGTCTATTTGCCGACCCGGTCCGCGCTGCTGCCCGCCCGGTTCATCTCCCGCTCGGACTGGTGGGCTTTCCGGGTCGCCAGGCGGTGATGCTTCGCCGCCTTCCGCAGGTGCCGCGCGCGGCGATGGCGGTTGTGCGTGTTCTTGGCGATGGTTCGATGAACGCCGCTCGCCGTGTCGTGAAAGATCTTGCTGGCCCCCTTGCCGATGCCGGTGGCGCCGTGGCCGACGGTTTTACCGACGTTCTCCGCGCCATTTTTGACCTTGTCTCCGGTGTCTTCGGCGTGGATGCGGGCGGCGCCGCCCAGCAGGGCCAGCGCCGCCAGGGCGACATACATCAAGCGCATGGTGAAGCCTCCGGTGGGGGGATCGGCCCGCCGACAGTGGAGCGGGAACGGGCTGCGACCCTATTTTCCCCTGGATGCTCGCATTACAAACGCCCGCCTTGCGTGCCGGGGCCCGGAAAGTGCGCCACGGAGACGCGGAGCGGAGAGGGAGAGCTCGGAAAGGATAGGGCACAGGGGACCGCGGGTCCCGGGCAGAGTGCGCATTCCTCGGCACCCTCACCACGTCACCTCCTTGCTCCCGCCGGAGGCGTGACCGATGGGCGGTACGTGCAGCGGGCCGGCGGCAACTGCCGCCGGCCCGCAGCCACGCTCGCTCGCCGCTACTTTCCGACCTGATCCGCGGACTTGCCGGCTTTTTTCAACTCTTTCTTCGACTGGTGCGTCTTTTCGGAAGCGTAAGCCTTGTGCTCCTGCGCCTTCCGGAGATGAACGGCCTTCTTGTGCGGGTCGTCCGTGTTCTTGGCGATGGTGCGATGGATGTCCTTCGCGGCGTCGTGGAACACCTTACTGGCGCCCTTGCCCACGGCCGTGGTGCCGTGGCTCAGGGTCTTGCCGGTGTTCTCCGCTCCGCTCTTGACCTTATCGCCCGTGTCGTCCGCGCGGGCCATACCGGCGGACAGCGCAATCGCGGCCGCCAGCAGCGTGCTTGCCAGAATCTTCACAGTCTCTCTTCCTCCCGTCTCCATTTTGCCCCACCGGGGCTACGTCTCTCGCGCGGAGTTTACCCGGACTGCCGCGAGCGCGAAACGGCTGCCGGCTTCCGGCCGCGCTTCGGGTCCGTGCGTCCAGGATCCGCGCGCTACGGCGGAGAGCCCGCTGCGGCTCCGGTTTTGGGGGATCCGGTTCTATAATGGGCGTATCCAGCCATGCCATCCACTGCCCTGCAACCGGGTGACTTCACGGAGCGGCGTCCGAGGCGCGCTTCGGTCCGCTTCGCGCCCTCGCCCACGGGGCTGTTTCACGTGGGCAACCTCCGGACCGCATGGATCTCGCGCCGGTTTGCCTGGGAGCTGGACCTGGACTGGGTGGTCCGCTTCGAGGACATCGATCGTCCGCGCGTGGTGGCCGGCGCCATGGAGCAGCAGACGGCGGACCTCCGTGAGCTCGGGCTGGTTGCGGACCGGGTGGTGCTGCAGAGCGAGCGGGCCGCGCGCCACGAAGCGCTCTTTCGCGCCGCCGTGGAGCAGGGTCAGGTCTACCCCTGCACCTGCAGCCGCAGGGAGATCGCGCAGGATCTGGCGCGGCTGGCGAGCGCCCCGCACGGGGAACAGCCCCTCTACAACGGGCGCTGCCGCCGCACGCCCGCGCGCTCCGGGAGCGCCTCCGCCGCCCGGGCGTGGCGCTTCCGCAACGCGGCGGACCCGGCCGGCACGCTGGACTTCATCGTGGGCCGGACGGATGGCCTCGGGAGCGGTTTTGCCCCGTCTTATCACTGGGCCTGTGCCATCGATGATTATGACGGAGCGCATGTCCTGCTGGTGCGGGCGGTGGACCTGGCCCAAGCGCTGCCGCTGCAGCGTGCGATCCACGGCTGGGTCGCGGCGCTCGAGGGTACCCGGCGCCCATGTCCGGCCGTGTTCCACACCGCCCTCGTCACGGACGACCGCGGGCACCGGCTCGAAAAGCGGACCCGAGGGGTGACGCTCGGGGAGCTGGCCGCCGCCGGAGTCCGGGCGGCCGAGGTGGCCGGGCGGTTTCATGCGAGTTTCGACCCGGCTTTCCTCCACCCGTTCGCGCCGGGAGACGTCTGGGGCGAGGCTCCCGCGGCGATCCGGCTGCTGGAGCTGGGTCTGGCCGTTCCCTCCCGCTGAACCGCCCGGACAACCGGACCGGCGAGCGGCCGTACGCAGACGCGGGGAGGGACACCCCTCCCCGCATGCGCATCTTGAGCCCGCTTTCGCAGTGCTACTCGCTCCCGGCGCCCTCGGATACCAGTTTCGGCGCCGCTTCTTCCTTCACGTACAGCTCCCCGCCGAGCGCCTTGAACTCCTCGGCCTTCTGCTTGAGCCCCGCCTCGACGGAGACGGCGTCCAGCACCGGGAGCTCCTGCCGCGCGGCGAACTCCCGCACCTCCTGCGTGATCTTCATGCTGCAGAACTTCGGTCCGCACATGCTGCAGAAGTGGGCCACCTTTGCGCCCTGCGCCGGCAGCGTCTCATCATGGAACGCCAGCGCCGTTTCCGGATCCAGGGAGAGATTGAACTGGTCCTCCCACCGGAACTCGAAGCGCGCCTTGGAGAGGGCGTCATCCCGCACCTGGGCGCCCGGATGCCCCTTCGCCAGGTCCGCGGCGTGCGCGGCGATCTTGTAGGTGATCACCCCGTCCTTCACGTCCTTCTTGTTCGGCAGGCCGAGGTGCTCCTTGGGCGTGACGTAGCAGAGCATCGCGGTGCCGTACCAGCCGATCATCGCTGCGCCGATCGCGCTGGTGATGTGGTCGTAGCCCGGCGCGATGTCGGTGGTCAGCGGACCCAGG
>CAYQDT010000692.1:0-3135 GCA_964416225.1 uncultured bacterium | reverse complement strand
GGAAGTGGTGGACGAACTTCGTGCCTGCGTCGCGAAGCAGGAGCGGCCTCGGCGCGACCCGCTGCGGCTCGGCGAGGCTGTTCACGTCCGCGGGCGACCCGGCCAGGATCTCGCCGGAAGCCTCCCGCCGGACGTCCGGCGCGCCCCGGAGGTCGACTTCCACCTGCTGCTCCGACGGGCCGGTATTGACGACTTTCAGGATCAGGTTACCGGTGGCGGCGTCGCGGCTGGCGGATGCAAAAAGCGCCTCGGCGCTGCCCGCCGCGGCGATCTCCACGGGCAGCACCACGTCTCCCCGGTTGCGGTAGAACAGCTGCTGGACGTAATAGGAGGGCGACCCGTAGCTGTTGAGCGCGTCGTACCCGATGAGATCCGTCGCCCACTGCATGCCGGAGCCGTAGGGCGGCCCGCCCGGGTACTGCGGATAGCCGCCGTTCACGTTGACGAACAGCGGCGCGTAGCAGGACATGCGGATCAGGTCCGCGTTGCGCTCCAGGCCGGTCAGGAAGGCGGCGTCCGCCACCGCCGCCCCGTGGCTCGGCGTGGGGCTCCCGACTCGCGTCGCCCACTCTCCCACGAAGATCTGCGTGGCGCGGGAGAACCGGTCGTAGGTGTGCGCCCGCATGAGCGCCTGCGGGATCGACATGTAGTAGTGGTCGTCGATCAGGTCCGGCTTGCTGGTGCGGTGGTAGCTGCGCTGCGTGGTGGGGACCGTCGAGATGATCTGCAGGCGCGGGTACTTCGCCTTGAGGGCATCGGAGAAACGGGTGAACCGCTCCTCATAATCGCCGAGGCCGTTGCTGAGGTTGTCCTCGTTCCCGATCTCAATGTAGCGCAGCTTGAACGGCTTCCGGTGCCCGTCCCGGGCGCGCTCCGCGCCCCACCGGGTGGCGGCATCGCCCGTCACGTATTCGATCTCGTCCAGCGCCTCCTGCACGTACGGCTCCAGCGCCGCGCCGGTGACCGTGGTGGTCCCGCGGCCGAGGATGTGGCCGGCAAAGACCGCCAGCACCGGCTCCATTTTCAGGTCCTCGCACCACTCCAGGAACTCGAGCAGTCCCATCCCGTCGGACGAGCGATAGCCCCAGGGGCTCATATGGCCGGGACGCTGCTCCAGCGGCCCGATGGTGTTCTTCCAGTTCCAGCGGTCCTCCCAGCTATTGCCCTCCACGTAGTTCCCGCCGGGAAAGCGGAGGAACGCCGGGTGCATGTCCGCCAGCTTCTCCATGAGATCGACCCGGTTGCCGTTGGGGCGGTTCTTGTAGGTGGGCGGAAAAAGAGAGACCAGGTTGAGCCACACGGTTCCCGGTCGCGCCGCGGTGATGACAAAGCGATTACCTGCGGAGGGCCGGACGCTGCCGGTCCTCAGGGTGAGCGTGTATTTGCGCCACTGCGGGGACAGACCATGCACGATCCCGGCGGCCTGCACCACCGAGCCGTCGCTCGACTCGATCGCCACGGTGAGGGGGCCGGAAAAGCCGCGGGACGCGCGGGCGTAGAACGAGGCGCGGTAGGCGGTGTTCGGCCGCACCGGAATCCCCCAGTAGCCGTCGTTGGCCACTCCGGCGCGCGCGCCGTCCGAAGCGGCGTCCACGGAGAGCTTCAGGCTGGTGGTGAGGGCGGTGGTGTTGACCGGGTCGCTCGTGTCCGTCGTGATCGAGGCGCGGGCGCCGCCCGCCGTCACGACGCTCCAGTGCGGGATCGGGGCGGGATCGAGTGCGGCCGCCGGGTTCGTCTCGCTTGCGGCACTGCGGCGCGGGCGCCGGTACCGGGTGTCCGGCGGGTCCCGGAAGATCCGGTTCTGAATCAGCTCCGCGTAAAGGCCCCCGTCGTAGGAGTAGTTGATCTCCTCCGTCATCAGCCCGTACAGCAGCGGGCTGATCTTCGCGCCCGGATGGTCGACCCGGACGGTGATCCGGCCGGAATCCGCCGCGCGGAGGGGCCGGGGCGCGGCGCAGGCCAGCAGCCCCAGCGCGCAGCCGAGGCCGCAGAGAAGAGAGAGACGGTGGGGCGATTTCACCAGGATGCTCCTTACAGGGAGGCGTATGCGGGGGCGCCCGTGCCCCACGTTTGGAGGCGAGCGTGCGGAACCCGCTCCTCCCTTTCGCGGCCCGCAGTCCTGCCGCCTCCTCTCCAGCGCCGGCCCTCCGGCGTGCGGGCCCTCCAGCGTGCCGGCCCTCCCCATCCCTACCCGCGGTGCACAGCGGTTTAGGTCGCCGTTAAGAGTGCGGCCGGGTCCGTTAAGGGTGGCCGGTCATGGTTGTGTGGGGACGGGCATCGTCGTGCGCCCTGCCCCGCGGAGAACCCATGCCTGAACCAACCATCCGCCTCAGCAACCGCCTCATCAGCCGACTTCTCGGCACGCTTGCCGTCGGCAGCCTGGCCGCAGCGCTCCTCTCCGGGTGCGCGCAGCCCCAGCCCGAATCGGGAGCCACCCCTCCCGCCGCCTCGACCGGGCGCCCGGCTTCGCTCGGCGCAAAGGATCCCGCCGCCGATGCCGGGGCCCCGGCGGCGGGCCGCGCGTCCGGAGCCGTCGGCACCGCGAAGTAACCCGCGGTTGGGCGCCGGAGTTTTGGCCGGCGCCGTTCGCCCTTTCCATCTCCATCGAGGATCAACCGTTTCCATCCAGGATCAACCATGACTCGAAAGACCACCGAACGCTTCCGGCGGCCGCGCCGGCATGCATTCACGCTCATCGAGCTGCTCGTCGTGATTGCCATTATCGCCATTCTTGCCGCGATGCTCTTCCCGGTCTTCGCCCAGGCGCGAGAAGCGGCCCGGAAGGCGAGCTGCCTGAGCAACCTGAAGCAGCTCGGCAACGCCGGGACGATGTACATCCAGGATTACGACGAGAAATTTCCGGGGCTGGGCCGCGGCATCGCCGGGGATCCCGTCACCACGATGCAGCCGTACATCAAGAACTGGGGCGTCTTCTACTGCCCGGATCGGTCCACCGTTCGGGGCGGCTGCCCCGACCCGAACAACAATTTCCGAAGGTCGTCTCGCTGCATGGGCTACGGCTACAACTGGGGCAGCGGCTACGGAGGCGCGCTCTGGACGAAGACGGACGGCCTGGTCCGCTCCGTGAACGGCAGCACCAGCTTCTATGACGGGGTCTCCCTGGCGGAGGTGGTC
>CAYQDT010000691.1:0-3140 GCA_964416225.1 uncultured bacterium | reverse complement strand
GCCCTCGTCCAATGGGCCGCGGAAGCGGACCGTGCCCGCACCCTGCCGCGCTGCTTCGACCGCCCCGCCGCTCTCCCGCCGGAAGCGCTCCCGGCGTGTGCGGACGAGGAAGGCTGGATCCTCGGGGCGTAGCGCCCGGCCCGGCGGTGCTACTCCTGCTGCGAGCGGGCGTGCGGGCAGAGGTCGCGCAGCGGGCATTCGGCGCAGCGGGGCCGGCGCGCGACGCAGACCCGGCGGCCGTGCAGGATCAGCAGGTGGTTGATCGCGTTCCAGTGCTCCCGGGGGAAGTACGCCAGGAGGTCGCGCTCGATCTTCACGGGGTCGGTGTGCCGGGTCAGCCCCAGCAGGCCGGAGAGGCGGGCCACGTGCGTGTCCACCGCAATTCCCTCGGCCTTTCCGAACGCGTTGGAGAGCACCACGTTCGCCGTCTTCCGGGCGACGCCGGGAAGCGTCAGCAGCTCCTCCATCGTGTCCGGCACCTTCCCCCCGTACACCTCCAGGATCCGCCGGCAGGCGCCGCGGATGCTCTTCGCCTTGTTGCGGAAGAAGCCGGTGGAGTGGATGTCCTCTTCCAGCTCTTCGGGTGCTACGGTCAGGTAATCCTCGGGACGCCGGTACTTCCGGAACAGCTTCTCCGTCACCTGATTGACCCGCGCGTCGGTGCACTGCGCGGAAAGGATGGTGGCCAGCAGCAGCTCCAGCGGGTTGCCGTACTCCAGCTCGCAGCGGGCGTCCGGATAGAGCGCGTGGAGCCGCTCCAGCAGGAGGTCGGCCTCCGGGGAAGCCGGGTTCATCGAGGGGTTCATCGAGGAGTTCATCACGGATCATTCTAGCGGCTCATGGCCCGCCCGCCTCGCGGTGAGCCCGCGCCGCCCTCTCCCCGCGCTTCCGGGTCCCTGCCTTCCCGCCGTCCGTCGCCGCTCCGGAGCAGGGCGCGCGCCGCTCGCTGGATCGAAATCAACCTGCCGGTTGACCTCCGGAAACTCCGGTGATATTAAGTAACACGGTTACATAATGCGGTTAAACTGGAATGGGGACGGGTATTCTGGCCGCGGGGCGGAGAACCATGCGCGAAGAGTGCACCAGTTTCGCGGAAAAGCTGACGGGGCTGTTCAGTGACATCGTCACGGAGACGATGACGGTCCACCTGCTGCGCGAGCTGGACGAGCGGGAGATCACCCTCTCGCAGCTCCAGGCGCTCACCCTGGTGGCGGAGCGGGGCACCTGCTCCGTGGGAGCCATCGCGGAGGGACTGGGGGTCACGCACCCGGCGGCCGTCAAGCTGGTGGATAAGCTGGCGCGCAAGGAGCTCGTGCACCGCGGAGTTGCGGCGTCCGACCACCGCCAGGCGGAGATCTCCGCGACGGTGGAGGGCCGCCGGCTGGTGAACCGGGTGCGCGCGGAGCGGACGGGACGCCTCCAGCAGGTGCTGGACCGGATGACCGCCGCGGACCGGCAGGCCCTGATCACTGGGCTCCAGGCGTTTGTCACCGAGGCGTTGAAGGACGATCGGGCGCTGGACCAGCTCTGCATGAGCTGTCAGGCGCTGGACCCCCGCGAATGCGCGGATTTTCCGTTGATCCCGCTTCAGAGATTGGATTTTGGGACGGAGACCGCCCGCGGCAGCGCCGAGCCGGTCAAGGTTTTCGAGTAGGACGAGCGCTGGCCATCGAGGCCAGGGAGGCAGAGAACCCATGGCAGTGAAGCTGCCCATCTACATGGACAACCACGCGACCACTCCGATGGATCCGCGCGTGCTGGAAGCGATGCTTCCGTACTTCACGGAGACCTTTGGGAACGCCGCAAGCCGCAGCCACTCGTTCGGATGGGAAGCGGAGAAGGCCGTCGACGAGGCGCGCGCGCAGGTCGCCGCCCTGATGAATGCGGACCCGAAAGAGATCATCTGGACCAGCGGCGCCACCGAGAGCGACAACCTGGCGCTCAAGGGCGTGGCGGAGATGTACCGCGAAAAGGGAAACCACATCATCACCTCCGTGGTGGAGCACAAAGCGATCCTGGACAGCGCCAAGCGCCTGGAGAAGTGGGGCTTCCGCGTGACGTACCTGCCGGTGGACGACACGGGGATGGTCCGCCCGGAGGCCGTGGCCGAGGCGATCACGGACCAGACGATCCTCTGCTCCATCATGTTCGCGAACAACGAGATCGGCACGGTCAACCCCATCGGCGAGATCGGCGCGCTCTGTCGCTCTCGCGGCGTGCTCTTCCACTGCGACGCGGTGCAGGGCTTCGGGAAGGTGCCGTTCGATGTCCAGGCGATGAGCGTGGACCTGGCTTCCGTCACCGGGCACAAGATCTATGGCCCGAAAGGGGTGGGCGCGCTCTTCGTCCGCAAGCGGAACCCGCGCGTCCGGCTGGCGGCGCAGATGGACGGCGGCGGCCATGAGCGCGGCATGCGCAGCGGCACCCTGAACGTTCCCGGCATCGTCGGGTTCGGGAAGGCGTGCGAGATCGCGCGGACGGAGCTGGAGGAGGAAGGCCGCCGCCTGACCGCCCTCCGCAACCGGATGAAGGACCGGATCACCGGCGCGCTCGACGAGGTGTACCTGAACGGCCACCCGGACCGGCGCCTGCCCGGAAACCTCAACCTGAGCTTTGCCTACGTGGAGGGCGAGAGTCTCCTGATGGGCCTGAAGGACGTAGCCCTCAGCTCCGGCTCCGCCTGCACCTCGGCCAGCCTGGAGCCCAGCTACGTGCTGAAGGCGCTGGGCGTGGGTGACGACCTGGCGCACTCCTCGATCCGCTACGGCCTCGGCCGCTTCAACACGGAAGAGGAAGCGGACTTCGTGGCGCAGCTCACCATCGACACCGTGAACCGCCTCCGCGAGATGAGCCCGCTCTACGAGCTGGCCAGGGAAGGCGTTGATTTGAAGACCGTCCAGTGGGCGGCGGATTAGCGACTTGATCGTAGCAGTGCGGGCCGCTCTCTCGGGGCCGGCCTGCAACAGGGGACGAAAACTATGCCATACAGCGACAAGGTTCTGGAGCACTATAACAACCCGCGCAACGTGGGAAGCCTCGATAAGGCGGATCCGAACGTCGGCACCGGCATCGTGGGGGCGCCGGAGTGCGGCGACGTCATGAAGCTGCAGATCAAGGTGAACCCGGACACGCAGGTCATC
>CAYQDT010000690.1:0-3145 GCA_964416225.1 uncultured bacterium | reverse complement strand
GACTTCGGGATGGGCGAGTGGTACGGCCCGTTCGCCTTCGGCCCGGACGGCGAGACGCTCGCGCTGCCCTGCTTGCCCGCCGCCCCGCCTGATGACCGGCCGGCACGGATCGCCCGGTTCGACGCGAGGACCGGGATGCTGATCGACCGCACGCCCCTGGCCCGGTTCGATCCGAGCGGCCGGTCGACGATCTGGGCCTTCAGCCGCGACGGCCGACGGCTCGCCGTGCCGCTGGCCCGGGACCCGGGGGCCATCGTCCTCATCGACGTCGCCACCGGCCGCGAGGTGCATCGGCTCGAAGGCCGGCGCGGGCCGATCGGCGTGGTCGCCTTCCACCCCGACGGCCGCCGTATCGCCGCCGTCTCCTCCCGGGAGGACGCGGTGACGCTCTGGGACGTCGCGACCGGGGCGGAGATCCGGACCATCGACCGGGCCGAGATCGACCCGTCGTCGGTCGCCGATCGGCTGGAGGCGCAGTTCGCCAACTTCCAGGCCCAGTACGGGGCCGCCGACGCGCATGGCCTGTTCGCGCTCAAGTACGCCGGAGACCCGGCCCTCCGCGCGGCGTCCCAGCCCCTCCGGTACCCGGTGCGAAGATGAAACCTGCCGTCACCCGACGAGAGCTCCTCCACGCGGCCGGGGCGGCGGTGCTGGGGAGGGAGACCGCCCGGGCCGCGGATGAGCGGCACCCGCTGCCGGAGCGTCCTCTCGGCAAAACGGGCTTCCGCCTGCCCATCCTCGGTTTTGGAACCGCGCCGGCGGGGATCCGCCGGGGCCTCGGCGTGGGCGCGAAGCTCTACCACGAGGCGCTGGACAGCGGCATCCGCTACTTCGACACGGCCCCCATGCACACCGGCTACGGCCGGGCACAGGCCCAGCTCGGGGAGGTGCTCAAGACCCGCCGCAGCGAGGTCTTTCTGGTCACCAAGTGCTTCACGGCAGAGGGGGACGCGGCCTTGCGTCTCCTGGAGCGGAGCCTCAAGGAGCTCAAGACGGACCACGCGGACCTCGTCCACGTCCACTCCCTCGGCGCCCTGGACCCGGACGTAGCCATGGGCCGCGGCGGCGTCCTTCCCGCGCTGATGAAGGCGAAGGAGCGGGGCCTCCTGCGCTTCGTCGGTCTCTCCGGGCACCACCGTCCCGCCCACTTCGTGCGCGTGCTGCGGCACTGGGATGTGGACGTGGTGATGACGGCCGCCAACTTCGTGGACCGGCACACCTATGGCTTCGAGGAGCGGGTCTGGCCGGCGGCGGCCCGCAAGCACATCGGGCTCGTGGCCATGAAGGTGTTCGGCGGGATGCGGTACGACCTGCCCGGAATGACGAACTCCATGATGCCTCGGGAGCACCTCCAGGCGGCACTGCGGTACGCCCTCTCGCTCCCCCAGGTCTCCGTGGCCGTGGCGGGGATGGCCACCTCCGCGGAGCTGCGGCAGAACCTGGCGTGGGTCCGCGATTACCAGCCGCTCACTCCGGAGGAGCGCCGCGTCCTGCTCGCCGCCGGGAAGCGCCTGGCGGCGCAGTGGAAGGCGCACCTCGGCGCAGTGGCGTGAGCCCGCAGGCGCGGCGTGAGCCGCCTCCCCGTGTACCGCGGCCGGGAGCCGAGAACGCCGCCGGCGGCCGATCCGGGAGTGAGTGCGCCCGCCCCGGGGAATACCGTTCTGACTGCGCGCCGGCCGGGACGGGAAGAGGGGCCGACGCTCTGTTCAAGGGGGGACTGGCAATGGACGATCGAGTGTGTGCCGCCTGTGGCGAGGCGTTTACCTGGCGGGGCTTGACCATCGGGGACAGCGAGTTTTGCTGCGCGGAATGCGCCAGCGGCAAACCATGCGGCTGCCCAGCGCACACCCACGGCATCCCGGTGCCGAACGCGGACGACCCGGAACTGGTGGGCGTGGAGGCCGCCCTCCGCTCGGGGCCGGACCCGGCTCCGGAGGGCGGCTCGAACAGGCCCGGGTAAGGACGGAGCCACCGGCCTCCCGTGCGGGGCATCGCGACCTTTGGGGCCGCTGACGGTGTCCACAGGCGCGCGGAGAGCGGCCGGAACCCGAAGCCGTACCGGGGGCCGGCATCTCCCGTCATGCGGCCCTCCCGGGGAGTCGCATGACGGCGCTGCTCCCCGTGGCCTTTCCGCTTCGGATTCCGTGCCGAGACCGGAAAAACGCGATCACCGCTACCGGATGCCGGAACGGATGCCATCCATCGGCTCCCTCTTCGGGTCCGCTGCACGCCGTCACCCGCTGCGCCTCCCGCCTGGAGCCGCGCAGTCCCCAAGTTGGGTTAAAGTTCCCCGGGCCGTGCTGCCGGCGGTTCAGACCCGGGCGGTGGCGTCCCCTGCTCCCGGCTCGGCAGGGCCGTTCACTGGAGCCGAGGCCATCCGATGCACCGTCCTTGCAGGGAGCGACCATGCCCGTTCAAGACTCGGAACCCACCTATTCCCAGCGGGAAGTGCAGACGATGCTGGTGAATCGCCTCCCACCCGGAAAATACACCTGGATTCGGGACCCGGAAGGGAACCCGACGGTGCAGGCGTACGGGGAGAGGTGTCTACCCGCGCAGCCGGTCTACGTGAGCTACCGGCCCAGCGTCGTCAAGATGCAGCTCCGCTTCACGCCGCGCCGGATCTCGCCGTCACGGGAGGAGGAGCTGTGGCGGGCGGCGGAGGCGGCGCGCGTGCCGCTGCGTTCCGCCGGAAGCACCGCCCGCCGGCAGATGGGCCGCACGCAGGAGACGGAGCGGGACGAGCAGTGGGTGGTCAACATCCCCGAGCGCCTCGGTGAGACGGGCTTCGCCGCCCTGGAGGCCTTCGTGGCCCTCGCAGCCTCCTGTATGGGAATCGACAGGCCGGAGGATGAGTCCGGATAGTTCGTGCCGAAGCCCGGTCCGGGTGGAGAGCCGTGACCGCGTGGCGGGCGTAAGGCAGCGGCAAGACGGGCACCGAGACGGCAAGCACCCGCCGCCTACCAATGCTTCATCCGGCGTGCTCCCCCCTCACGCTGCTCGTGCGCCCCGCGGCTCCGTGGCGGAAAACTCCGGCCCCTCTCCGCGCCGTGCATCCGGCCCCCAGCGGACGTCTCTCCCGGCACCACCGAGGGCCGCGGCCGGGCCGGACCCGGTGACCCCCTCTTGGCCCACAAGAAAGCCA
>CAYQDT010000689.1:0-3152 GCA_964416225.1 uncultured bacterium | reverse complement strand
CGGCGACCGCGCGGATCGTGACTTCCGGCGCACTCCACGGAAAATCGAGCACCTCGAACACGCCGTCGCCGCCGCAGAGGCTTGGCTGGCCGGGTCCCGGAGGCCACGAGGTGCGCTCTCGCCCCACCCATACCTCCACCCGTGCCCGTACCGGCTTTCCAGCCGGATCCAGCACGGTGCCGGCCAACGGTTCGCCGCGGGTGACGACCTTCAGGGGCCCCGCGACGCTCCCTTCCGCCACCGCCACCGGGTACGAGCGGCCGCGGATCGCCAGCTCATACCGTCCCGGCGGGAGGTTGTCGACCCGCGCCAGGCCGTTGGGCTCGATCTCGACGGGCGCCACCTGGGCCGCATACTGTGCCCGGAGGCCGCCGAACAGTACGTCACTTGCCATGTCGGCAGCCACCGGCGCCGCGCGCCGAAGCCGTCCCGGGGGGCCGAGCGCCGGCTTGCCGCCCGCATCCTGGACCGTCGCCTGGATCGAGCCGGGCTTGACGGCAACAAGCAGGCCGGCTTCCTGCACGCCGGCGCGCCCGAGCCGGAACCGGAGGGGAGATCCGGCCGCGGGCATCAGGTCATCGCCCAGCGAAAGCGAGACGTCACAGTGGGGCGGGAGCCCGGAGAGCTTGAAGCGCCCGTCGCGCCCCGTGCGCGTCCCCAGCCGCTGGATGATCCCGGCCGGGACCAGGTGCGCCACCGGGGAATCCACCGCCGGCCGGAGCTCCGTCAGGTCCAGCCGCACTCCGGGCGCCGGAGACCCGGTGGCGCGGAGCAGCCGGGCGGTGAGCGTGACCGGGGCCGCGAGCTTCAGCGTCACGGGAGCCGGAGCGCTTCGGGTGGGTAGGGAGATCACGCGCCACGTGGGGGCGGTGCCGGGCGCCTGTGCCCCCACCGAAACGCGGTCCAGGTGGTCTGCCCGCAGGGTCACCTTGAAGTCGCCGCCGTCACCGGCCCGCCCCTCCACAAAATCTCCCTGGAGCGGGCCGGAATCCCAGCCCACCCACACTCGGGCGCCGGCGGCCGGCTGGCCCCCGGGCAGCAGCGCCTTCCCGGCCAGCACCCAGCTTCGCGAGGCGGAGGCACGCGCCGCCGGTGGGGCGGCACTCCCGGCAGACGGCCGAATGACGACAAGCAGGCCGGAAGCCAGGCCGGGGATCAGGGCGGGGAGCAGGCGGGGAGCAAGGCGGGGGTCAAGCAGCGAACGCACGAGAACTCTCCGGTCTCGGCAGCCGCCGAGGGTCGGCGCGATACAATGGAACGCCGGTGCCAGCCTAACTTCGTCCGCCGGGCGGGCTCTCCCTGCCGGCCTTCCCGCCAATCCGAGGCTCCCTCATGTCCGAACCATTCGCCACTCCGTCTCCCGCGCAGGCTTACCTGGATGGCGCCCGCTCGATCCTCGAGCGGGTCGAGCGCACCCAGATGGCGCCTATTCAGGAATGCGCGCGCCGCTGCGGGGAGTCGATCCTCCAGGGCGGTCTGGTCCATCTATTCGGGAGCGGCCACTCTCGGATGGCGCTGGAGGAGATGTTTCCGCGGTACGGGAGCTTCCCGGGCTTCCACCCGATCGTGGAGCTCTCCGTGACGTTTCATAATCAGGTCGTCGGTGCGAACGGCCAGCGGCAGGCGATGTTCATCGAGCGAACCGAAGGTCTCGGGCGGGTGATTCTGCGTAACTTCGAGTTCGGCCCCCATGACCTGATGTGGGTGGTCTCGACCAGCGGCGCCGGGGCGCTGGTGGTGGACGTGGCGCTGGAGGCAAAGCGGCTGGGGCTGCCGGTGATTGCCCTGGTGAGCGTGGAGCACTGCCGCGTGAGCGCGCCCGGTCACAGCAGCGGTAAGAAGCTCACGGAGATCGCGGACCTGGTGCTGGATAACTGCGCGGTGCCGGGCGACGCGATGGTCCACATCCCGGACCTCCGTTATCCGGTCGGCCCCGGCTCCACGATCGGCAACACGGCTGTGATCAACGCCGTGAAGTGCGAGGTGGCCCGCATCCTCACGGAAGGGGGGCAGCCGCCATACGTGCTCACTCACAGCCATTTCATCGGCGCCGAGGCGTCGCGCGAGGTGTTCGAGCTCGCCTACGATGACTACCGCCGGCGGGTCCGCCGACTTTAGCCCTCCGCCCGTAGCCCTCCGCCGGCACCGCTCCGCGTGCTTCGGAGCCCTACGCGGCATTTCCCGTTCCTCCGCATTGTCTCGAAGTTGGAGATGACGCTAACGGAATGCCAACAACTCTGCCCGATCCGGTGTGTCTATTCCCACCGATGTGCGGCAAGACACCGCCCCGAACCATGATTTCGGGGCGTGCCAAATGAGTTGAGGTAAGCGGGAAACGATGGCGATCTACTGGGGACGAGGCAATGGCCTCCGCTGGTTGGCTGCGGGTGGGGTGCTGATAAGCAGTGGCGCATCAGCCGCTTATCTCCAGCTGCGTCAGCCGACCGCCGCGATGCCGGATCTCCGGCCCATGCGGATGCTCGCGGAGCGGCTCGACCGGTCCGCGCCGGTCACCTCCGCCGGGGACCTGCTGCGCGTCGACCCTGACTCCGGCTCCACGCTGCCCAAAGGCACCCGGCACACCGCCGTCTCCGCCAGGAGCCGGACGGACGAAAACGCCGGCGTCCCATCCGCCGCGGATGCTGTC
The DNA here is from genome assembly GCA_964416225.1 of uncultured bacterium. Lineage (GTDB taxonomy): Bacteria > Armatimonadota > SYMT01 > SYMT01 > SYMT01 > CAYQDT01. Next base: position 505 of record CAYQDT010000689.1, on the reverse strand, counting down.
CCGACCGCCACGGACGTCACTCCCGTAAAAAGCCTGGCACTGATCGGCGTCACCTCGATCGGCGGCAAGGAGAGCGCGTGGCTGGTTGACCTGGACAAGCACGAGCATTTCTCCGCCGTCGCAGGACAGGAAGTCGAAGGGATGCAGGTGCGCGATATTCAGCCGGAGCGCGTCATCCTGACGCAGAACGGAAACGATTACGAGCTGCGTCTCGGCGAGCGCCCGAACGACCTCCTGGCGGAAGTGCCGCCCCCAGCTCCGCCCCCGGTACAGAAGCCGGCCCCCGTGCAGCCGGCCGCGCAGTGGACCGGGCGCCGCGGCGGCGGGGGTGGGGGCAGCCGGGGCGGCTACGCCGGCGGCGGAGGCTTCAGCGGCGGGTTCCGGGGAGGATACCGGGGCGGTTATGGCGGCTTCGGCGGCTATGGCGGCAACATGAGCCAGCCCCAGGTGAGCCACGCGACGTCCAATCCGCAGGAAGCGCGACGCCGGGGCGTGGGGCTCGTCG
>CAYQDT010000688.1:1770-3155 GCA_964416225.1 uncultured bacterium | reverse complement strand
ACCACGCCGCCCGCCTTCCGCTGGGTGCACTTCCAGTACGCCATCCAGAAGCGGCTGAACGTGTTCATGGAGAAGCCGGTCACCGTGGACGGTCCCACCAGCAAGCGGATGCTGAAGCTGGCGGAAGAGGCCTCCGCCAACAACCTGAAGGTCGGCGTGGGGCTCATGTCCCGCCATGCCCGGCCGCTCCAGGAGCTGCATGACCGCGTGCGGAACGGGGAGCTCGGCGAGATCATCCTCATGCGCGGCTACCGCATGCACGGGCCCGCCGGCTACTTCCAGTCGACGCCGAAGCCGGACAATATCAGCGACCTCGACTACCAGGTCCGCCGGTTCCACAGCTTCCTCTGGGCGAGCGGCGGAAACTTCAGCGACTTCTACATCCACATCATCGATCACTGCGCGTGGATGAAGAACGCGTGGCCCGTCAAGGCGCAGGCGCTCGGCGGCCGCCATTACAAGACGACGGCCGAGGGTGTGCCGTACGTCGACCAGAACCTGGACACCTACTCCGTGGAGTACACCTTCGCGGACGGCACCAAGTTCTTCTTCGACGGCCGCTGCCAGGACGGAACGGAGGGGATCTACTCCAGCTATCTGCACGGCACCAAGGGCGTGGCCATCGCGTCCCGCGCGAATGACTGCGGCGGTCCGTCGGCCATCTACAAGGGCCAGAACATGACGCCCTCCAACCTGGTGTGGCAGTCCAAGGACAACAGCAACCCGTATCAGAACGAGTGGGATGAGCTGGTCGAGGCGATCCGCCAGAACCGGCCGTACAACGAGGTGAAGCGGGGTGTGGAAGCGAGTCTGGTCACCAGCATGGGCCGCATGGCGGCGCACACGGGCCAGGAGATCACCTTCCAGGACATGCTCAATTGCGAGCATGAGTTCGCGCCCGGCCTGGACAAGCTGACCAAGGAGAGCCCGGCCCCGCTGATGCCCGGCAAGAACGGCCGCTACCCGCAGCCGAACCCCGGCATGTACGGCAAGCGCGAGTACGTGGTCGGATAACTCCGCCGGCGCCGCTCATCTGGAAAAACGGAACCCGGCCTCGGGTTCCGTTTTTTCGGGCGTGGTGTTCGCAGGGGAGGTCGCAGCCCGCTGCGGCCTCCCCTCTTTGCATTGCGCCGCGCCGCGGTCCGCTTCACCCCGTCCGCGGCGGCACCGCGGGTTCTCTAGAAGCCGGGCAGGACCCGCACCCAGGCCTTTACCTCGGGATAGCGGTCCAGCAGCTTCTTGCGCTCCTCCGGGCCGAGGATGCAGAGGGCCTTGGTGAGCGGATCGGAGGTGAGGCCGTCCGGAGCGGTCAGCGTGACCTGGACCCGGTTCGTGAGCGCCTGGCCCGTCCGGGGATCGAGGAGGTGGGAGTAGCGCCGGCCCCC
>CAYQDT010000688.1:0-1760 GCA_964416225.1 uncultured bacterium | reverse complement strand
GATGGCGCGGTTCGCGAGGTGCATGTCGGCCGGCGCCTGGTCGGTGCCCGCGTTCGGCACGCGGATTTTCCAGCCGTCCGTTCCCGGCGGCGGCCCCGACACCACCATATCGCCGCCCATTTCGACGAGCGCCCGGGTGATCCCGTACTGCTGGAGCACGCGCTGGGCGGCATCGCCGGCGTAGCCCTTGCCGATGCCGCCGAGGTCCAGCTTCATTCCCGGAACGGTGAGCTGCACGGTGTGCGCCCTTTCGTCCAGGCGGAGCTTCGTCCAGCCGACGCGCCTCCGCGCTTCATCAATTTCGGCCGGCTCCGGCAAAACGGTCGTCTTCCGCGCCTTTCGCCAGAGGGCGACCACCGGGCCGACCGTGACGTCGAAGGTGCCGCCGCTCTGCCGGGAGACCTCCTGGGCCCGGTGCAAGACGCGGAAAAGATCCGGCGAGACGTGGACCGGCGGTCCTCCGGCCCGGGCGCAGAGACGCATCAGTTCGCTGTCTCGCCGGTAATCGCTCATAATAGTATCCAGTTCGGCGATCCGCGCGAATGCCGCCGTGCAGGCGCGCTCCGCGGTCGGCAGGTCCGGCGCATACACCACGAGACGGGCGTCGACGCCCATGTGGTATTCAGTATAGGTAAAGCGGGTGAGCGCGTCGGAAGGCGGCGCGGCAGCCGATGAGGTAACCATGAGGCACAACGCCAGGAGACAGGCCCCGATGGGGAACGAAACACGAAATCTTGGCCGGCGGATGGCCGGCGGCGCTCCGGCTGCACCGGGCACGCGCTGGGCGACGCGGGGACTGCTGTTACTGGGAGTGCTCATCTCAGCACACATGTTACCTTCCTCCGCGGCTCCGGCGCCGGCCGCGGCCGGCACCAAGCTGCAGCCGTTCACCGAAACCCTCCCCGGGTCGGTGGTGAAGATCAATATGGTGCCGATCCCCGGCGGCACCGTGAAGATCGGCACGCAGGTCATCACGGTCAAGCCGTTCTATATGGCCCGCACCGAGACCCCCTGGGAGGCCTTCGACGTTTTCCTGGCGAGCGGGCCGTCTTCCCGCCCCTATGATCAGACCGAGTTTCCGCCGGACGCGATCGCTCGGCCGAGCAAGAGCTACATTCTGCCAGACCTGGGTTGGGGGCACAACGGTTATCCCGTCATCAACGTGAGCTTCACCTCCGTGCAGATGTTCGGGCGGTGGATGGCGTCCGCGACCAAGAAGAAATACCGACTGCCGACGCAGGCGGAGTGGGAGCTGGCCTGCCGCGCCGGAGCCGTGGGGCCCTGGAAAATCAACAAGGTTCAGGCGGACAAATCGGCATGGTGGGCGGGCAACGCCGAGCGCCTCACCCACCCGGTGGGCAAGAAGCTCCCGAACAAGTACGGCCTCTACGACATGCTGGGCAACGTCGGCGAGTGGGCCACCGACCCGGAGGGGAAGCCGGTGCTCTGTGGCGGAACCTTCAAGGACGGCCTCGCGGGGCTGGCCCCCACCACCACGCGCCGCTGGTCGCCGAAGTGGCAGGAGACGGACCCGCAGATTCCCAAGAGCCGCTGGTGGCTGTCGGACGGCAACTTCTGCGGCTTCCGGATGGTCTGCGAGCCGTAGACGCTCCGTGAGCGCACCCCGCTGCCGGGCGCGGCGCGGGTCCTTCGACGGCGCGGCTGCGCGGGGTTGCGATCCTACCGCACCCGCGCGGCCGCGCTGTTTTTCGGCCGGTCCGCCTTCGCCCGACGCGCCGCCCGCTCCATTCCGGCTGCCG
>CAYQDT010000687.1:0-3155 GCA_964416225.1 uncultured bacterium | reverse complement strand
GCAACGTGGAGTGGATGCGGCTGCCGATTCCGGCGGAGCTGTGGGCGGAGCTGAAGGCGGAAGGGCTGCTCCTTCCGCACGCGCCGACGCCTTCGTAGCAACGGCTCCAACGTCCCGCGGAGGGCCGCCGAGCCCGCCGGCGGGGAGGAATTGGGCGGTGCGAGGTAGGGCGCGGGGAAGGCGCTCCGGGAACGACCCGGCGCTCAAGTTCAGCTGCCGCCGGCGCCGGCGACGTCATTCATCACCCGCGGCCACCGTGCCCGCGCCGGCTCCCTGGTGGAGCGGACCCGGGCCGGAATCCGCGAGGCGCTCCGTGCCGCCCGAGAACTCCGCGCCCTCCCGCAGCCGGCGATCCTCCTCCACCAACTCACGCCAGCGCGACTGCGCTTCCACCAGGTAGGCGGGCCGCTCCAGAAGCTCCGCAAGCCGGCCGACACTCACCTGCACGCCCCGGCTTGCCGGTACCGGCTGGATGAGCGGCACCAGGCGGCGGTCCTGCTCCACCGCGTAGAGTAGGTACTCGGGCCCGTCCGGCAGGTCGAGCTTCCGCAGCAGGAACGATTCCAGCCGCTCCCGCGGCAGGCCGCGCTCCTCGAGGGCCGCCGTGTTGACGCACAGCGCGCCGGACTGCCCATCCACTTCGAAAAAGACCGCCGGCCGCGTTGCGCGGAAGAGACCATAGGTCAGCCCCGCCATCAGCAGCACGTCCAGCACCCCCAGGAGCACCGCGATCCCCGGTGGGAACTTCACGGCGAAGGTGAAGAGCAGGACCAGGCCGATCCCGACCAGCACGGCGCCGAAGATTGACCGCGCGAGAACCGTGTAATAACGACCCTCCCGCACCTGGAGCCTGCCGTTCGCTTCCACGATCTCCAGGCCGGTGAGGCCCCGCTCCGCCGGAGGGGCGCTGCTCCGGTAACGCTCCATGATGCTGCTCGCCATCACTCCCTTGCCTTCCAGAACACCGTCCGCGCGGACACCACGGCGCCGGCCCCGGCCGCGCGATGCCGCCGAGAGCAATTCTATCCGGGGCCGGGCCGGCGCGCTCGCCCGCGCGGCGAGCCCCGGAGCGCACCGGTCGGCATGGGGAGTGCGAGGACGCGGCTAGCGGGGTTCCGGCCGGAGCCAGCGGACGAACCAGTCATAGATGGCCGCCTGCTGGGCGGAGGTCACCGTATGGCCCGAGTGCTCCGCGATGTTGCGTGCCAGGTGGTCCGCCGCTCCCGCGCGGTCATAAGCGGCCTTGATCTTCGCCCACGCCACTTCCAGACCGGGGAGCGGAGCCACCGGGTCCGAGTCGCCGCCGATGACGAGGAGCGGCTTCGGCGCGAACGCGCTCAGGATATCCTGGCAGTCCCACCGGTCGGGCACGCCCGGCACCCACCTGCTCCACGCCGCCGTCACCACCCGCGCATTGACCTCCGGCTCCCCCAGTGCCTCCCGCACCGCGTCGAACGGCCGCTGAACATTCCTCACCCGCTGCATATAGCCCCGGTTCTCGATCTGCCACTTCCAGGAGCAGACCGAGATGCACGGGACCGCCACTTTCACCCGGGGGTCGGCGCTGGCCATCCAGGTCGCGTGGCCGCCGAGGGAGATGCCCATCACCCCCAGCCGCTGCGGGTCCACGTCCGGGCGGGTCTGCAGGTAATCGAGAACGCGCCAGGTGTCCCAGACGGTGTCCCACACGTACGGGTGCTCTTTCCCCGTCCGGTACGCCTCGATCATCGCGGCGGAGAGGTCGCCCTTGCGGTCGCCGTGGTACCGGTGGTCAATCGCCACGCCGACGATCCCGCGGCGGGCAAAGCCCTCCAGATAGCCCGTCAGCCCTTCCTTGTTGCCGCCGAGACCGTGCAGGCAGACCACGGCCGGCCGGCGCGGGCTCGAGGCGCCCGCCGTATGGACGATCAGGATCGGCACGCGCTGGCCGGCCTCGCTCGCCACCGTCAGCTTCTCGTAGATCAGGCCGCTCTTCTCTTCACTGGAAACCGCGCGCGGCTCCAGCGGCACCCTCGGACGCTCGAACGCCCCCACGAATTCCGTCCGCAGGCGCTCGGCGGCGCGCGGGCGCCCCTGAGCGGTCACGGCGAACGGGAATAACGCGGTCAGGGTCAGCGCCAGGAGCGCTCCCCGACGACAAATCTTCGGCTCCATCCAGTCACCTCCGCCCGACTGTTCCGGTTGGCGGGGCCCGCTCCCTCTCGTCACCGGCCGAACGCAAACGACCGCATGAAGTTCGGCGCGCCGCAGGGAGGTCGCAGGGAGGTCGCATGGAGGTCGGAGGGCAAACCGCTGCCTTCACCCGCCGTACGGCAGCAGGGGCCGAGGGCGCCTCACCCAGCGGCACCCGAGCGAGCCCCGGCCCGTAAGCAAGCTCCGGATAGAAACAAGCAGCCGCCAGCCGGCCAAGCGCCCGGCTACCCAAGCCCGGAGGGCCTGCGCCTCGCCCAGCGGCAGCCGCGCGACTCATCGACCGGTAAGTAAGCCGGCGACACAGGCCCGTGGAGTGAAGTGGGGAACACCGGTCGCGAAATATCAAACGCCAGCGCGGCGCCGCGCAAACCCAGGGGGATGGTGGCGGCTTTCCAGCAATACGGATTACAATCCCTAGTAGTCGGACACTGCGATGGCTGGAGGAACCCGATGACCATTCTGGACGACTTCAAAAAGTTCATCCTGCGGGGGAACGTGGTGGATCTGGCGGTCGGCGTGGTGATCGGCGCGGCGTTCGGCGCCGTGGTCACCGCGCTCGTCAAAGACATCATCACGCCCGTCCTTTCGATTCCGGGGAAGATCAACTTCCCGGACCTCTCCGTGGCCGTCGGCGGCGGCGTGATCCGGTACGGTGACTTTCTGAACACCGTGATCAGCTTTCTCCTGATTGCCGCCAGCGTCTTCTTCCTCATTGTCCGTCCGGTGAACTGGCTGATGGAGCGCCGGAAGGCGGACACGCCCCTGCCGTCGAGCACGCGCGAGTGCCCGGAGTGCCTGAGCAGCATCCCCCTCAAGGCGCGCCGCTGCGCCTTCTGCACTGCGCCCGTCGAACCCGGCCTGTGAGCCCACGCCGGTGGGCGTCCCGAGTAGACCCGGCCACGACCGTCGGGGTCCGGGCGGGAGGCCCGGCTGAGCGGGCCGGGTCTCCCATAATCGCGCCG
>CAYQDT010000686.1:0-3166 GCA_964416225.1 uncultured bacterium | reverse complement strand
GCGGCGCGCCGGGCACGGCCCGGAAGCGTGGGGGAATTCCTGCTTCGCCGCGGTGCGCCTGGCCAATGGGAACACCCTGATCAGCACCGGGAACGGCCACGGGATCCTGGAGGTGACGCCTGACAAGCAGATCGTCTGGCAGATCACGCAGAAGGAGCTCCCGGGAATTACCCTGGCGTGGGTGACCACCCTGCAGGTCCTGCCGAACGGCCATATTGTGCTGGGGAACTGCCACGCGGGTCCCGATAACCCGCAGCTGGTGGAGATCACGCGGGAGAAGCAGGTGGTGTGGACGTATAAGGACTTCCACAACTTCGGCAACGCGCTCTCCAACTCCGAGATTGTGGACGGCTCGCGGCGCTCACTCCGCTGATGCGAATGACGGCGGCCCCGCTCTCGCCCGGCGCGAGGGCGGGGCCGCTCTCTATTGGGAGCCGCTCCCAGCGCAGCACGGTCCCGAGGCCGACGAGGGCGCCGGAGGGAACCTCCGCAAAATCGTCCGCGGGAGACGGGGACACACCCGTCTCGCAGATCACGGGAGACGGAGCGCCTCGGAGCCCCCACCGTTAGCGGAGACGCCGGGCGGGGCCTGTCCGGATCGGCGGGCGGCGAGCCGGATCAGAAGCGGACGGAGATCTGCGTGATCGCGCTCGAGTCTCCACCCACGTGGCTGCTGTCGGTGATGCCTTTGCCCGGCGTGTAGTACCGGTACAGGATGTCGAGACGAGCATTTTTCCCGAGGGTTCGACCCACGCCGGCGGTCAGTGCGGAATAGTCCGCGCCGAAGCCGGGCGTGTCCAGCCAGAACCGCTCGTAGCCGACGCCGATGTTGTAGGCGCCGATCCCATACTTCATATCGCCCTTGAAAATCAGGGCCCGGGCGGTATCGTCGTCAACCAGGCGCAGTTGGGCCGCCTTTACCTGGACGTTGAAGCTCCCCAGGCTTGTGCTGAAGAGCCCGCCCACTCCCTCGGTCGGTCCGAGGTGGAAGTAGGGGTTTCCCAGTCCGAGCTGGTCGGCTCGGCCGCTGTCGTGGTCATAGAACGCGCCGACCAGGGAGCGACCCAGGGGGGTGGAGAATGGCAGGCTCAACTGCGCGCGGTAATCCTCACGCGTACCCGCCGGCTCGAAGCGGGGCCGGTCATGCTCCAGCAGGCTGCTCGGAGCCAGATCGACCCGCACCTGAGCAGCACCGATGCTCCCCGCCGCGCCCGCGATGAGCGGCGGCCCAAGGCGCGCCTCGGTCGGCCGGGTCTCCGGGATACCCGCTCCGGCCGCCGGTTTCGTGCCGATCCCCAGGGCGTGCTCCATCAGCGGTTTCTCAAGGGCGTGCCGCAGACCCAGCACCCGCCGGGCCGGCAAGGAGAGACTGCTGGCATCGCCGGCCGCGCTGCGTGCTTCCGACACGCTCGAAAGGCGCTGCTCCATCCCCGCCAGTTGGCGGCGGATCTCCGCCACATCGGAGCCGAGCGACTGAACGTCACTCTCGAATTCATCCAGGAGCGTGCGGAATTGCTGCACGTCCCGCAGCAGCCGGGGCGTCTCCGTCGCGGTGAGGACGCGGGGCTGGAGATTCTGGTAGATGCGCGTGAGCGCCTGCGCGAATTCGTAGCGAGTGAGGGAGCGCTTGCCGCTGAACGTGCCGGCCGGTGCCCCGGTGAAGTAACCCTCGCCTTCGAGCCGGCGCACGGCGGCGTAGGCGGTGTCGCCGGGCGGCACGGCCTCGAACGGACTCACCACCGCGGCGTGAACCGCGGGCGCGGAAAGTACGGAGAAGCCCAGCACCGTTCCCGCCAGCCATCGGCACATGAGAGATACCCTCGATCCAAACTCTCTCGCTGAGAAAGCAAGCACAGCAGTCGCTGAAATCGCCTGGTGAAACAACAACGGAGAACCGTCATATACCATGACGGCATGGCGGGTTGATTCTGTTGCCGGTGGCTGGTGTCCAACCGCCGGGCCGGCTTGCATGCTTCCAAGCCAATTGTATCGCCCGCCACGGGTGATTGCTAAGCCTCCGCCTGAATTCTCCCATTTCTCTTCTGGCAGTCTCGCCCGATTTTTGCAGCATCTTTCGGACGAGACTGCACCGGGAGCGTGCCCCTCGCATCTCCCGTTCGGCACGCGGGTCCCGCCCGGCGCGCACCGTTCCCGGACCCGTACCGGGCCGCTCCCCGAGGGACGTCCGCTCCGGCCGGCGTGCCGGATCTTCGCGGCGGTCTAAAAGCCCAGGCTTCGGCAACAATCGAGGCGCGCGAGATACCAACATGGTAATGAGGAGCTCCTGAGATGCGCGTCACCATTATTGGAACCGGATACGTCGGCCTGGTTACCGGGGCATGCCTGGCAAAGGTTGGACACGCCGTCACCTGCATGGACGTGGATGCGTCCAAGATCGACCGCCTCCGGCGCGGCGAGGTGCCGATTTATGAGCCGGGGCTGGATAGCCTGGTCGCGGAGCAGACCACTGCCGGGCGGCTGCAGTTCGTTGCGGAGTATGAGGATGCCGTCCCGCAGGCGGAGGCGATCTTCATCTGTGTCGGCACGCCTTCGCTGGATGGCGGGCAGGCGGACATGCAGTATGTCGAGGCGGCGGCTCGCTCCTTGGGCGAGCACCTGGGCTCCGACTATACCGTGGTGATCAACAAGAGCACGGTGCCGATCGGCAGCGGTGACTGGGTAGGGATGCTGATTCGTCAGGGGATCAATAGCCATGCCTCCCGCCGCACGGCCGCGGTGGCAGAATCGGGCGGGGACGCCTCGGTGGCCATGGATACCGCGGTCGCCACGCGCCCAACTCCTCTCCCGGTCTTCGACATCGTCTCCAATCCGGAGTTCCTCCGGGAAGGAACGGCCATCTCGGACGCGCTCAACCCGGACCGCATCGTCATCGGGGCGGAAAACGAAAAAGCGGTTGAGCGGATGCGCGCCCTGTACGCGCCGCTGATGGAGGACAACCGGAACCGCGGGCGCGAGGTGCCGTTCGTCGTTACGGATCGTGCGAGCGCCGAGATGATCAAGTACGCGGCGAACGCCTTCCTGGCGACGAAGATCTCGTTCATCAATGAGATCGCCAACATTTGCGAGCGGGTCGGCGCGGACGCCCGCGAGGTGGCGCGCGGAATTGGACTGGATGCCCGGATCGGCAGCGGCTTCCTCAATGCCG
>CAYQDT010000685.1:0-3169 GCA_964416225.1 uncultured bacterium | reverse complement strand
GGTCTCCTCTCCGTGTCTTCCGTGTCTCCGTGGTGAGCTTCCCCTCTCCGTGGTGCGTCCCTAAAGTCACCGCAGGACCAGTGCCGCGCCGCTCCAGCTCCGCACCCACGCCTCCGCCGAGAGCTCCCGCGTGCCGCCCTGCCCCGGCCCGTCCCGGTCCGGGTCCCACACGGTGACCGTCGTGTAGCGCGCCGCCTCCACCAGCACGTAGTGCCCGGGCTTCAGCAGCGCCAGGACGTACCGCGCCGGTCCACCCGGGAGGGCGGGATCCCACTGCCGCCGCAGCCCCTTCGGCGAGAGGTGCAGCCCTTCCGCCTGGAAGCCGTGCGCCCGCGCCGCCTCCAGCAGCATCTTGAGCGAGGTCCCCTGGCCGTCCGTTTTCAGCTCCCGGGCCAGCGCCTCGACCGCCGCCGGCCGGGAAGAGCGCCGCAGGACCTCCGCCAGCACCTCCGGCCCGCAGAGCGCCTCCTGCCGCTCCCGCTCCGCCTGGCGGGCGAGGGCAACCTGCCGCGCTTCCCGCCACACCGACTCCGCCGCCGGCGGCAGGTTCCCGCCGTGCAGCCGCTCGATCCGGAGGACCGCGGCGTGGACCAGCGGGCTCTCCGGGTAGTCGTGGATGAACCGCACGAACTCCCGCTCCGCCGCCGCCGGGCTGAGCTCCCCGTCAGACGCAGCCTCGCCCGTCGCGGCCAGCGCGGCGGTCAGGACGGCGTGCTCGTAGGCGCCTTCCTCTTCCAGCGTCGGCGGGTGCTCCCCCGGCAGCGCCTCCTGTCGGCCGTGATCCGGCAGGGCGGCCGCCTCTTCCCGGAGCTGGGCGAACCGCTGACGCGCGGCGGGGAAATCCTTGCGCCGAGCCGCAGCGAACCCCATGACCCACCGCGCCCGCGCGCCCTGCTTGCGTACCGCCGGGTCCGGGGAACTCCGCCCCCGCTCCGCGATGGGTGCCGCGGCCCGCTCCGCCTCGGCGTAGCTGCCGCGGGTGTACGCCTCCAGCGCGTCCCGCCCGGAGTTTGTGGAGCTGCCGCGATCCGGGCATGGGTCGCCGGGCATGGAGTTCGCGGCGGGAGTGCGACTGGCGACCGGAGCCGACGCGGGGCGCGGCGCCTGCAGCATCAGGATACCCAATGCGCTGGTCGCGAGGGCGGCGAACCCCAGCGCAAACGGAAAGCGGCGTTGGCGAAGCTGGTGTCGACCGGTCATTGCGTCTTCGATCGCAGTTTCGAACGGCGGCGGCAGGAAGTGGGGACACTCGCAGATCCAGCACTGATGCCGCCGGCGAGCGGTGCCGACCACAGCGCTTCTCCGTTCCGACCGCGTGAGGACCAACTCACGGCAATACAAGCGCGTCCCTGGTCAAACGTACGTTCAAGAGGATGCCTGCAACCACGATGAGATCGTAAACCAGCAGCCCTGCGGAAATGAGCGCGTTCATTCCACCCGGATCCAGCCCCCAAAACGGCAGCATTGGCATGAACGAAAACATACGAAGAAATTGCTGTGGCGCCCGGCGGAACTCGGGCTGTTTCAGGATAATGGGAATGAGAAAACCCACGATCGACAGCGTGAAGGAGAAAGATAGGTACGCTAGAAGAGCACCAGGATGTTTGATCAGCAAGTAGATGCAAATTGGCTCGGGTAACACAGCGATCGAGATCAGCAGTGACAACACCAGCAGGGCGCGACGAAGATATTCCCGCATTTTCGACCACCTCCGGGATCACTCAAAGTTCTTCTCAAGTCCGATCTCAACTCCGTCGTTACAGATTTCAAGCGCGATTTCCTGTAACAAGACGTGGGCCCCAATCAGACCGAAAAGTCCGAGCGACGCGGACCCCTCAGCGATCATACTCTGCACGAGTTCCCACGCAATGCTTAATGCCCCGGCTTGAACGGCGCCCATCAACGCTCCGATCCCGAGGGCGATGAAGAACTCGTTCCAATGGAAGCCTTTCCACGAGCAACCATGTCTCGAGAATTGTAGCAGCGCATCCAAGACCGCCGTCTTGATTCCGCCTAACACGGCACCGATCGCCATTGCCGTAAGGCAACCGGCGAGACTCTCCTCCTTTCCCGTCTGATCAACCCTTCCTACCGGATTGTTCGAAACATAGGTGAACCAGTTGGCTCCATCGTATTGCGGATCCTCGCTTGCGAACCTCCCGGCCACCGGGTCCATGTACCGGGCCCGCATGTAGACGAGCCCGGTCTCGTCCTCACTCGGGTGCCCCAGCGCCCCCACGAACTTGTGCTTCGGCCCGCTCCCTCCGGTGCTCGCCCGCACCGCGCCGTACACGTCATACTTCCGCGTGTTGACGAGGTTGCCGCTACCGTCCACCGTCCCCAGCACGCTGCCCAGGCCGTCGTACAGGTACCAGAGCGGATTCCCGCTGCCCGTCCGCTCGTACTCCGGGCCGCGCGCGCCGTGCAGCCAGGTCTTGTCCACGGCGCCGTTCAGCAGCGTCCGGACGGCGTTGTCCCCGTCCAGGACGTAGTCCGTGGTGTTGGCGCCCGTCACACTCCGCCGCCGCAGGCCGTCCGCGCCGTACGTGAAGCTGCTGGTCGTCCCGTTGTAGACGCGCTGCGTCAGCCGGTTCTCCCCGTCCCAGGTGTTCGTCCGCCCGCCGCCGGTCAGGGTGTTCCCGTTGTTGTCGTTCGTGTAGGAGTTGCTGCCCCGCGTCAGGAGCATGTTCGCGTGGTTGTAGGTGTAGCTCTCCGTCACCGTGCCGGTGGTGGTGTCGCTCTTGCTGGTGCGGTTCCCCATCGGGTCGAAGGCATACGTCTGCGTCTCGCCGTCCCCGTAGTTCACGCTTGTCAGCCGGTTCAGCCACTCCAGCTACCCACAGCCACAAAGACGGTGACGGCAACCTTGCGAGTGGATTCCGCTGCCACTTGCGAAAGGCGAAACGCGCCTGCAACCGGTGTGGAGTCATGGTTCCGCTCAAGTCTGCCAGCCGGGGCAGTGCGGAGGCGCACATTGTCGCGGCGCACTGGGGGTTTCGTGCCGGGGAGTTGCCGGTCATGCGACCAAGCCCTGGTCAGAGCGGCAGCAAGCAGCACCGCAGCGCATGCGGTGGCGCAGAACTCTATGGAGCCACGACTGCCTCGCAGCGAGTCGCTGGTCTGGCCGTGCACACATGGTGACAGCTCCGGACAATCAAGCGTTGTTCCC
>CAYQDT010000684.1:0-3171 GCA_964416225.1 uncultured bacterium | reverse complement strand
AAGCCGGTCCAAAAGTGAGTTCCTGGCCACGATGAGCCATGAGATCCGCACCCCCATGACGGCGGTCATCGGGATGGCCGATCTGCTCGCCGAGACGCCCCTGACCGATGAGCAGCGGGACTACGTGCGGGTCTGCCAGCAAGCGGGCGCTGGCCTGCTGTGCCTGATCAATGATGTTCTGGACGTTGCGAAGATTGAGGCCGGGCACCTGGAGCTCGAGTCGACCGGGTTTTCACTCCGGGAGGTGGCGGAGCAGACGGCGGAGATCCTGGCCCATCAGGCACATAGCAAAGGCCTGGAGCTCGGGGTGGTTCTGTCGCCGAATCTGCCGGAACATGCGGTCGGAGACCCGCACCGGCTGCGCCAGGTATTGATGAACCTGACCGGCAACGCCATCAAGTTCACCGAGGTCGGACAGGTGATCATCCGGGTCGAGGCATTAGACCGTGCGGATGAATGGGTGATGCTCCGCTTTACCGTCTCGGACACGGGGCCGGGCATCCCGGAGGACCAGCGGGCGGCGATCTTCGAAAGCTTTGTGCAGGCGGACCCGTCGATCACCCGACGCCACGGTGGCACCGGTCTCGGGTTGAGCATCTGTCGTCATCTGGTGACGCTCATGCAGGGCGAGCTGGAGCTGGAAAGCGAGCCGGGCCGGGGCTCCGCCTTTTCCTTCACCGCCCGGCTGAAGGTGAACCCCCATCCAGCGGTGTCCGCTGCCGCACCGAAGGTCAATGGGCTGCGCGTACTGGTAATCGACGCGCATGCGGTGACCCGGCTCATCATCAGGACCCAACTGAGCGCGTGGGGCGCCCGCATCGCCGAGGCCGCGGATGGGGTCGCCGGTCTCGCGCTGCTGCGGCAGGCCCATGCGGCCGGAGAGTCGTTCGGGCTGGTCCTGGTGGATCGGCGACTGCCGGGGCTGGACGGGCTCGAGGTGGCCGAGGCGGCTCGGGAGCTGGTCCGCGGTGCCGTGGTGCTGATGCTCCGGTCGGACGGGCATCCGGGCGATGTCGCCCGTGCCCGGCAGTTGGGGCTGGCCGGCTGCTGTATGAAGCCACTGCGACAGCATGACCTCCTCCGGTTCGCGCGCCACGCCTGCGGACTGCCGCCCGCTCCGGAGGCGGCCGATCCACGGAAGAGCGGCAGTGCACAGGGGGACGAGCTGGTCCCGCTCCGGATCCTGCTCGCAGACGACACACCGGACATCCGGTTCCTGATCCGCTCGTTCCTCCGCAGCACGCCCTATCTGTTGGACGAGGCGGAGAATGGGCTGCGGGCCCTGGAGCTGTTTCGCTGTGGCCGTTACGATCTCGTGCTGCTGGATGTGCAGATGCCCGTCATGGACGGCTACTCCGCCGCGCGGGCCATGCGGAGCTGGGAGCGGGAGCGGGGTCTTGTCCCCACCCCGCTGGTGGCACTGACGGCGAACGCGCTTCCCGAGGATCTGCGGAAAAGCATCGCGGCCGGCTGTACGGGGCATCTCACCAAGCCGATCAAGAAGCCGCTGCTGCTGGAGGCGATCGAGCGCTACCGGGCAGTCGATCCGGGCGAGCCTGCTCGCGTGGAGGATGAGTCCGCGGTTTCGGCGGCGGTTTGAAGGTGGGCGGCAGACGGTGCCGCGGAGCGAAGCGTGTGATGAGTGACGCCACCGCCAGCGGAGGCAAGGCCATTCGCCGCTCGAAGGTCTCGCCTTTCCGGGCCGTGCCGTCGCGGGCGGACGACGACCACTCACTCCGTAAGCAGAGACCGGCAGTGGTGCCTCCGGAGTGGCTGAGGTCATTTCCACCTCCCGCCGGAGGTGGGACAGGCCCGGGAATGGAAGCCGGGACGATGTTGTTTCCCGGAGGGGCGGAGCTCGACCCATCGACTCCGAAGAAGGCCGAACGGATCTTCTCCGCACGGAGCACGCGCCGCGGACTCCCCGATAGGCTGATCGACTGGCATGGGACGACGGACGGACCGGATGACGAGCAAACCTGATCAGGCGCCGCGGCGCGTATTCCGATGGGGCCGGCGAACGAACACGTATCTCTCGCTGGCAATCCTCGGGTTCTCAGTTTTCGGGGCGTTCCTGTATCTCAATCTGCGGCTGGGCGACCTGCATCGCACGGCAGTGGCGGGCCACGCGCGGTGGCGCGCCTTTAGCCATCTCCTTTCGAGCCTGGAGGAGCTTGGGAGCCAGATCGACGCCCCCCCGAATGACGTCTTCGTCTCCGAAGCCCCCGACCGAGAGGCGCAGAGGATGGAAGCAGCGGTCCTGCGGTTTCGAGCTGAAGCCGCGCGTGCGCGGGAGGAACTCCCGCGCACGCCGCCGGTGAGGGGAGGTCCGGGGCGCGGTCGCCCCGCGATCGACCTCAACCGAAGGCTGGACGCGGCAACCCGCGCTGCGGAAGCGGTGGGGAGCGAGGGACGCCGACTCCTGATCGCGTTCCGGATGCACGACCGGGTGGCAGCCGGCCGGCAGATCACGGCAGCGGACCACGCTTATGCCGAGCTCCGCGCGATCCTTCTCGAGTTACGGAGCGAAGTCGAACAGCAGCATACGCAGATCTCCGCCTACGAGCGGAATGAGGTCGGCTGGCTGGAGCGCCTCCAGTACCTCGTCGCGCTGTTCGGGGTGGTTGCCGTTACCGCGGCCATCGCGTACGGACGCGGGAGTGCGGAGCAGGCGCTTCGGAATGAGCGGGAACTTGAGCGCATTCTCGCGGCGCGCACCGCAGATCTGGACCGCGCGCTGGCGGCGCGTGAAGTGGACCTGGCCTTGCGTCAGGAAACGGAGGCGCGGCTGCGCCGGAGCGAGCGCCTGCTCCTGGAGGCACAGCGCCTGGCACACGTGGGGAGCTTTGAACGGAACACAGAGACGGACAAGCTCGTCTGGTCGCCGGAGCTGTATCGCATCTTCGGACTTCCGGATGAGACCATTCCGAGTTTTGCCTTGTTCCTATCTCTGGTACATCCGCACGATCGCGCACGGATGCTGGCTGTCGTCCAGCAATGCGAGCGGGATCATCAGCCATTTAGCAGCGAAATGCGGGTCGTCCGCCCCGATGGGACCGAGCTCGTCTTGCAGGCCTCGGGTGCCCTGTCGGTTGAGCCAGAGGGCGGAACCTACATCATCGGCTCCGCACAGGACATCAGCGCGCTGCGCCGTGGCGAGGCCGAGCTCCG
>CAYQDT010000683.1:0-3183 GCA_964416225.1 uncultured bacterium | reverse complement strand
GGCGTACCTGGACGGCCGCCCCGTCCGGACGGGGCCGTCGCCGGACGGGCTGATCACCTTCGCGGCTCCGGCCGGCCGGCACGAAGTGCGGCTGGCGTTCGAGGAGACGCCCATCCGCCGTGCCGCATGGGCCCTGAGCGGCGCCGCGCTCGTGCTCCTGGCGCTCTGCTGGATCGTTCCACCGGGAGGCGCGGGTTCGAGATCCCGCCTCGGCGCGGCGCGCGATTAGGATCTCCCGCGACCCATCCCCTGCCCCATTCAGTGACCACGGACCCCGCGGCGAGAGCGAGCAGGCGAAACGGCCAGCGAGGCTGCGGGTTCGCGCCCCCCGGTCGGGCCTCCGGTTCCCTCGCACGCCAGCCCTCACCTCGGGCGTCGAGGAGCCGTGGTCTCTCCCCCGACGAACCACCCCACCTTTTTCCACGCCAGGGAAGACCTCCGGGGCGAGATGCCGATCGGCGGCGGCGAAAGCGCTGCTCCGAACCCGGTTACTTTGCCGGCTGCAGCACCACGGTATCGCTCAACAGTCCGGTGTCGATATAGAGCGGACGGGAGGTGGCGGTCATCCTCGGAGCCATCTTCAAGGGCCTGCCTTGCCAGTCAAATGCCGAGGCCCGCGCTTTTCCCACACCCAGCACGAACGCGACCCGGTTTTCAATGTCCCCGTACCGGGCCGGCACGGCAGCGGGTGTCGGACCGGCCTGGGCCACCGCGCTGAGAGGAACCTCGGTTGCCCAGCACGCAACCCAGTACTTGCCCGTCGCGTCCCGGTACACGTTGCCCCAGAGGGCTGACCTGTCGTCCCGGATCTTTCGGACGAACTGCTTCCCGCGGAGGAAGGCGGCTGCGACGGCATACGCCTGAAACGCCGGCTTGGGGGTCAGGTCCTGGCGGACCAGGCCGAAATGGTGCTCGTTGTTCTGCGGGTCGAGGCCGTCATCCTGGAAATCGTAGGCGGCAACACCACGAAGCGAAGGGTAGCCGGACGCCGTCAGCAGGGCGCGGGCAATGAAGGCGGCCTGCTTGGGCTCGGAGACGGCGCTCGGCGCCGGCCAGCCGATCTCCGTGATCCAGCTCCCATCACGCTTCCCGTAATGGCTCAACAGGCTCTGCGCCCGGGTGAGCGCCAGGTCGAGGGACGCGGTCAGGCCGCTGCCATCATTGATGGGATAACCGAGGTCGGGAGGATAGGGGCTGGTATACGGGTGCTGACTGAAGCCGTCGCAGTAGGCGGCACCGCCCGCCGCGAACAGTCTCTCCGCGAAGTCCGGATTGATCCCGCCGCCGATTCCCGCGCCACCGACCCCGATCACGGGCTGCAGAAAGCCGGAACCCCGCATCTTGCTCCACGTGCTCCGGAGGATCGGAAGGTAGATCCCGGCCACCTCCACCTGGTTCGGCTCGTTCAGCACCTCCACGGCCGTCACTTCGTCGCCGTAGCGCTTCAACCCCTGAACCACGTAGTCGCCAAACGCCTCCGCGCCCTCGGACACATTGACCGGCGAGCCCGGATAAAGCGGGTTTCCGTAGCCGGCCACCCAGAGGAGCTTGATCCCGCGCCGCCGCAGCCGGGAGAGGTACTCGTCGTAGCCGGCGGGGAAGTGGAAGCTGCCCCTGCACTTCTCGATCCGGTCCCACAGCAGCTCATCGCGGACATAGTCCACGCCGAGGCAGTGAAGCAGCGCATAGCTCGCGGCCGGTGCGGGCCGCTGTCCGAAATGCGTGCATACGCCGACCTGAAGGCCGTTGACGGCGATGGGGCGCGTGGGAGTGACGGCAAACGTCGTGGCCGGGGCGCCGCTGACGCGGAGCGTGTAGTAGCCGGGCCGGGTCACCCGGATCCGCTTGCGGAACCCTCCGTGACCGTCGGCGGCGACGGAACTGGACCAGACCGGCGTTTCATCGGTGTCCGCCGACAACACCACCTTCGCCCCCGCCGGGAAACCGAAGCCACGTAACCGTCCGGATGATCCGGCGGGCCATGCCGCCACCTCCCAGGAGATGGAGGGAGCGGCTGCGGCGCACACGCTGCTCAGCACCGTGAGGGACGCCGCGAGAACTCCCCGGGCCGCGCCACTCCACCGGCGGGAATGGCGACAAGGACGAAAGGGCGTCAGGAGCATCATCGGAGGTTGGACAGACGTGCGGCGACGGGACGGTGTGAAGCTTCAGTGCCGGGGAGCACTGGATTGTATCAGGCGGAACGGCGCCGCCCAGCCAGGGGAACAGGGGGCGACCCGGAGCTGCGGCAAGCCGGACCCGGCGAAGGGGGGAGAGTTACCGTTTGCGGCGGAGCGCTGCCCGCTCCCCGAAACGGCCCCTTCCCTCCGCGCCCCCTTACGATTCAGCTCCGGTCGCAAGCGGCAGGTCGGAGTGCTGGAGCGGATACCGCACGTTCGCCACCACCACGTCCGGGCGGGTCATCAGCGCGAGCTTGAGCAGCAATCCGGTCTGGCCGTGGAGCAGGTTCTGCCACCACTTCGCGGGAACGGCCTCGGGGATCACCACCGTGACGAAGTCGTCCTGGCGCTCATTCTGCACCTCCTCCAGGTAGTCCAGGATCGGCTCGATCAGCGAGCGGTACGGGGAATGGAGCACCACCAGCGGGATGTCCAGGCCGCTCTCGCCCCATTTCCGCAGCAGCTCCGGGGTCTGCTCCGGGTCCACTTCCACGTGGACCGCGCGGCAGTGCGGCGAGAGCAGCCGGGCGTACTGGATGGCGTGCTGAACGCCGACATGGAAGCTCGGAACCAGGACAACGACGGTGTTGACCCGCGGCAGCACCTCGTCCTTCACCGCCGCCCGGAGCTGCACCGACACGTCCGTGTAATGGTGGCGGATCCGGCGGAAGAGCACCACCAGCAGGACGATCAGGATGATGACCATCCAGGCGCCTTCCGCGAACTTCTCCACGGCGATGTCCAGCAGCACGATGAAGGTGGCCACGGCGCCGAGGCCGTTGATCAGCGCCTTCCGCGTCCACCCGGGGCCGCCTTCTTTGCGCCAGTGGATGACCATGCCGCTCTGTGAGAGGGTGAACGCCAGGAAGACGCCTAGCGCGTAGAGCGGGATCAGCGCGTCCACGTTGCCGCCCTTCATCACGATCAGCAGCCCGGCAAAGACCCCCAGCAGCAGAATGCCGTTGTTGAAGACCAGCTTGTCTCCCAGGGCCGACAGCTGCTT
>CAYQDT010000682.1:296-3190 GCA_964416225.1 uncultured bacterium | reverse complement strand
ATCCGCGGCGACCACCGTTTCATATCCCGACCGTTAGCCCGTCTCCTTTCCGCGCCCTGCCTTCCCGGCGGGGCTTTTTCTTTGCGCCATCATGCCGACCGGTGATAACACGTGGGCCACTCCGGGACGCACCACCCGCGTCTCGTTTGACGTGCAGGAGGTCGTGGGAACGCGCCCGGACTGGCACGATACCCGCCGCGGCTCGCAGATCCAGCGGATGACGCTCGGGAGCAACACGACCTCTCACGTCGTCCTGGAGCCGGGGGACGGGTGGACGCTGAGCCCGCACAACGACGACCTGGGCCGGATCGTCACCACGACGTTCGGCGGCGGCGGCCTGGTGCTCACCGGGGCGGACGTGAACCTGGCGCCCGGCTATGTCGGGTCGGTCAACCAGTTCCGGCAGGACACGGATCTGCCCGGGGTAACCCCTTCGGCCTCGCTGCTCTCCGCAGGCGTGCCGGCGTTCGTCAAGCGGCCGGCGGCGGGCGCGAGCTGGGGGCAGGAGCTCGTCGGGGATGTGGCCGCGCTCCCGAAGCCGGTGGAAGAGACCGCCGATTACAAGATGCTGCGGGTGCTCTCCAGCAACCGCACCTTCCACGAAAACGCCGGCTTCGCGCTGCTCCTCGCCCAGAGCACGAATTTCTCGGGGATCGACACGGTCGCCCGGGTCTATTTCGGCGGCCCGGTGCAGACGCTGACCCCGGGGGTGACGGGGGGCCAGTTCTCCCTCACCCTGCGCGGGAATGGGGAGGCGATCCTGCGGGAATTCGACGGGGCGAACTGGCAGTACCGGATGCGCTTCCCGTGGCGGAACGGCAGCGGCCAGGGCAACCTCGGCTACTACTTCATCAAGGTCTTCCCGTACGGCCGCGACACGATCGCCTTCCATACGGTGGACACCTCGGCAATCCTGGGCACGGGCGGAGCAACGCTCCTGCCCCTGCTAACGACGATTGCCGGGCACGCGATCGGCGCGCAGCAGATGCGGCCGGGGATGGCGTACTACCGGAACCAGGCGACGATCAGCGGCTATGCCTCGGGGCTATTCGCGACGGGCGTGGGGCCGGTGCGGCTGGACCTGCGGGAGAACCTCCGGCCGATCGTCTCCCTGATCCACCTGAAGCCGAGCGCCTCCGGCACCCTCACCGACGGCCCGTTCTGGAGCCCGTTCCCGGTGCCGGCGAACACGATCATTCAGATTTACGCGGACGCCGTCCAGCCGAAGGACTCCTCGCTGACCTGCACGGTGTATGACGCGAGC
The DNA here is from genome assembly GCA_964416225.1 of uncultured bacterium. Lineage (GTDB taxonomy): Bacteria > Armatimonadota > SYMT01 > SYMT01 > SYMT01 > CAYQDT01. The sequence continues at coordinate 1,926 of CAYQDT010000682.1, read as the reverse complement.
ACCAACGCGCCGCTCGTCCTGACCGGCTCCAATCAGTGGAAGGCCAACGCGGGGCAGCAGGCCTACTACGTCGTCTGGTCGTTCAATCCCGACTCCGCCGGGGAGCAGACGCCGGCGCTCTGGAGCTATTCCGTCCGGATCGCCGGGGCGGCCACCGTCACCCGCAACCCCACCTCGATCACCGGGGGCAACCTCCGGCGGGTCTTCGTGACCGGCGCGGACCTGGACCCGACCCACGACGCGGCGCAGGCGGAGATCATCGACGCGAAGGCGGAGCTGACGATTCTGCAGCAGCGCTCCCGACTCCACGGCCGGATCGGGATCTATGCCGACAACGGGGCGCTGACCTCGGTCCTGTTCGAGGGGGAGGCGCAGCGGGCCGATGCCCGCCAGCGAGGCATACCCGGGCGGCTCTATCCCTCGCCCAACTGGAGCAACTACTCGATCAGCTTCACGGGGATGTGGGCGCGGCTGGCGGATCAGGTCAACCTGAGCCTCCGCAATTACGCGGTGGACCGCAGCGCCCCGCTCAACCCCGCCACGGGGCAGCCGCCGGCGTGCAAGGTCACCGACGTCATCCGCGACCTGCTCACCACCGGCGCGAACCTGCCGCTCTCCATGATCGACGTGCCGGATATCGACATCCGACTCGGGCCGACGACCGACTCCTCGGGCGACCAATTCCTGCTCCGTCCCGGCGCGAGTATTGCGGAGCACATCCTGACCCTCGCCCGCGATTACCTGGGCCTGGTCTTCACCTGGGACCCGAACGCCGGCAGCCTGGGCATGTGGCGGCTGCTCCCGAACCCGAACGTCGGCAACGGGCCGTTTCTCGCCTCCTTCGTGGGCGGCCCGTCCCTCAACGGCAGCCTGGCGCACCGGCCGGAGAGCTACCCGGCGGGAACGACCTTCATCGAGACGGGGACGCTCAACCGCTGGGTGCAGGCCCCGGAGTGCAATTACGTCCTCGTGCTGGGCGCGGGCGGCGTGATCAACGGCGACGGCACCCTGACCAAGACCTCGGCCGCGATCTACAACCCGATCAGCTTCGATTTCGTGGGTGCGACGAGCGATCCGACGCATCAGGACTATCTCGGCCGGTTTGTGCCCGCGATCTACGTCAACCCGTCCCTCACCACGGCCAACCTCTGCGCGCTGGTGGCGCGGCGGATCTATGATGTCGCCTGCCACGCGCGGAAGTGGGTGCGGTTCCAGGCGCCGCTCATGCTGGTCACCAACGCCGCGGACGCGCTCCAGACGCGCCCGCGGCCGCTCCGGGTCAATGATCAGGTGTACGTGCTGGGAGCGAAGGCGTTGGTGCGCTCCTGCAACCCGGAATACGAGCACGACGGCTATCAAAAGGCGACGTACGAGTGCGTGCTGATCTAGGGGGCGGGCGATGAACGGAAACGATATCGAGCGGCGGGCGCTGCAGACGATCATCCAGCGAGCCACCGGCGCCGTCTCCACGCGCAGCCCCACGATGGTGGGCCAACTCCTGACCGGGGACGCGGCGGCGCAGATCATGGCGCTCCCGTTCCTGACCGGAAACACCCAGGCGCTCCAGGATCCCGTTACCGGAGCGCTGACTTTAATGCTGGACGTCGATCCGCTCGACTCCGCGCCGCTG
>CAYQDT010000682.1:0-286 GCA_964416225.1 uncultured bacterium | reverse complement strand
GACAGCAGCGTCCCGTCCGGACGCACCCGCACGCTCAACTTCAGCGCGACTGGACAGACCAAGGCCGACCCCACGTACTACTCGTACAGCGTCCCGGCGGGCACGATCAACCCGACGGTCTTCAATCAAAGCGCAAGCCTCGGCTCCGGGGCTCCGTCGTACGGCTTCCAGCAGGACACTACCTTCGTCTCGCCGGCGCCGTGGGGGCAGGCGGGCAGCCAGCAGCGGTGGCGGGCGTACGTGACCTTCACGTCCTCACGGCAGGCGAACTCGGACGCCGGCTACC
>CAYQDT010000681.1:2252-3193 GCA_964416225.1 uncultured bacterium | reverse complement strand
CCCTCTCCCGCCTCTCCGTCTTCGACGTCTGCCGGACCGCGTGGGAACAGGGCCTCACCATGTCCTATAGTACCGTCTGGCGGCTGCTCCATCGCGATGCCCTCCGCCCCTGGTTCCAGCGGCAGTGGCTCTTTCCGCGCGACCCACAGCTCCTCGAGAAGGCCACTCCCGTCCTGGAGCGGTACCTCGGCCGGAGGGCACTCCGGGGCGGTTGAGTATGCGGCGAGGAAGCGGGCCGGGCGTCCGGAAACAGCCGTTCGCGGACGGGAGTACCGGTGCCGGAGGGCAACCGAACGGGCACACCGAGGGGCGGCATTCAACCCGGCGCGGACTCCCTCGAAAAGCGGTACCGCCCCCGGAGGGAACCGGCCGCGAGGTTTCAGCCCATCGCCCGGTCCCGCCAAAGACGGAACCGCCCCGCCCTCCGCGGGGTACCTCCGGACGCGGGCACGGGAGGCCGGAAGACGGGGGCGGGTCTCGCGGCCATCTCGCCTGACCGAGCTTTGGGGGCCCGGCGCTCCGTCAGGCGACGACCGGCTGGATCACCTCGCCGCTCACGTCCGTCAGGCGCATGTCTCGGCCGCTGTAATGGTACGTGAGCCGCTTGTGGTCCAGCCCCAGGCAGTGGAGAATGGTCGCGTTCAGGTCATAGACCGTCTTGACCTCCGCTCCCGCCAGGTAGCCGATCTCGTCCGACTCACCGAAGATCGTGCCGCCCTTCACCCCGCCGCCGGCGAGCCAGACGGTGAACGCCTTCGGATTGTGATCCCGGCCGGTGCTCCCCTCCGTGAACGGCATCCGGCCGAACTCCGTGTGGAACACCACCAGCGTCTCGTCCAGCAGGCCGCGCTGCCGGAGGTCCTTGAGCAACCCGGTCAGCGGGAAGTCGATCTCCCGCGCGTGGAGCTCATGGTTGTGCTTGATGCCGTTGTGGGCATCCC
>CAYQDT010000681.1:0-2242 GCA_964416225.1 uncultured bacterium | reverse complement strand
AGCCGCCGGGCCAGCAGGCACTGCCGGCCGAACGGCTCCGTCTCCGGCCGGTCCATGCCGTAGAGGGCCTTGGTCCGCTCGGTCTCCTGGGTCAGGTCCACCGCCTCGGTCGCCTCGGTCTGCATCCGGAAGGCCAGCTCGTAGGAGCGGATCCGCGCCGCCAGGTCCCCCTCCCCGGGGTGCTGCTGGAGGAACTCCTCGTTCAGCTTCTCCAGCAGGTCGAGCTGCTCCCGCTGCTTCTCCGGCGTCGTCTCCTTCGGCGGCTTCAGGTTCAGCACGGGAAGCCCGGAGCTGCGGAACTGCACGCCCTGGAAGTTGGTGGGCAGGAAGCCGCTGTTCCAGTTGGCCGCGCCGCCGCCGACCAGCGAGCGGGGATCCGTCATCACCACGAAGGCGGGCAGGTTCTGGTTCTCGGTGCCCAGGCCGTAGGTGACCCACGAGCCGACCCCGGGCCGGCCGCCGAACGTAGAGCCGGTGAGCATGTGGTAGACGGCCGGCACGTGGTTGTTGCTGTCGCTCTTCATCGAGCGAATGAGCGCCATCTCGTCCACGCAGTGGGCCAGGTTGGGGAAGAGGTCGGACACCGGGATGCCGGACTTTCCGTAGTTCTTGAACGCCCAGGGGCTCTTCATCAGCCGGCCCGGCGCGCTGCGCCCTCCCGTATCGAACCCCTTGCGGCCGGCCACGGAGACCCCGTCCTGCCGGTCCAGCTCCGGCTTGGGATCGAACGTGTCCACATGGCTGAGCCCGCCGTACAGGAAGATTGAGATCACCCGCTTGGCCTTGCCCGGGAAGTGGCCCGGACGGGCGGCCAGCGGGTTCGGCAGCGACTTCAGGCTCGCGGCCGCGGAGGCCGGCGCGGGCGCGAGCAGGCCGTCCGCGCCGAGGAGGTAGCCCAGCGCGAGCCCGCCGATGCCGCCGCCGGCGCGCTCGAGGAACGCTCGCCGCGCGATGTATCTTGGCCCGTGATGTGTCTCAGGTTTCCGCATCTGCACTGCTCTCTCGAAACCGGACCCGGCGCTCATGCTCCCGAGCGCTCGCCGGGCCCGCTCCGCGTCCACGCTCCCGCAGCGTTTCCAGCCTCGCTACGGCGCGTACAGGAACTCGTTCAGGTTCAGGATCGTGTGGCAGAGATCTTTCAGCGGCCGCTTCCGGAGGAACTCCGTGCCGAGCTGGAGCTCCCGGGCGTTCGGAGCGCGGCCCACCGCCAGCCAGTACGCCCGCTCCACCTGCGCCGCCGGCGCCTCTCCCGCTTCCTTGCGCACCCGCTCCGCGAACAGCTCCGCCTGCCGGAGGATGAGCGGGTCGTTCAGCAGCGTGAGCGCCTGGGTGGGCGTGGTCGTCGCATTGCGCTGCGCCACCGACGCGGTGATCTCGGGGCAGTCGAAGACATCCAGCTCCGGCAGGATCAAGGAGCGCTTCACCTTCACATAGATGCTGCGCCGCCACGTCTTGGGGCTGTCCTCACCCACCGGCCAGTTGTCCCCGAGATACGTCGCCGCGCGCAGGACCGGATCGACCGGCGGGTAGACGGGCGGGCCGCCCATCTCCCGGTTCAGGGCGCCGGAAACGGAGAGGATGCTGTCCCGGATGGCCTCCGCTTCCAGGCGCCGGACCGGCATCCGCCAGAGGAACCGGTTGAGCGGATCGACCCGCAGGCAGGCGGGACGAATGGCCGAGGCTTGCTTGTAGGTGTTGGAGAGCAGGATCAGGCGCTGGATCGGCTTCAGCCGGTAGCCCTCGGTCCGGAAGCGGAGCGCCAGCCAGTCCAGCAGCTCGGGATGGCTCGGCAGCTCCCCGTTCACGCCGAAGTTGCTCACGGAGGCGACGATCCCGCGACCGAAATGCTGCCGCCAGACCCGGTTGATCCAGACCCGCGCGGTGAGCGGGTTGTCCGGCGCCGTCAGCCAGTCCGCCAGAGCCTTCCGGCGGCCGGTGGTCTGCGGCGTCGCTTCCGCCGTCTGCACGGTGCGCGCGCCTCCGGGAAGCGCCACGATGAACCCGGGCTGCACCTCCGGGCCCGGGTGGGAGGCATCGCCGCGGATCAGCAGATGCGCCGGCTCGAAGGAGCGGCCCTTGTCCGTCACCACGAGCGCCTTGGGCAGCGCGGGGCGCTGCGCCTCCAGCGCCTTGATCCGGTCCAGCAGTCCGGACAGCCGGCCGCGGTCCGCCGCGTCGAGCGCCGCGAGGAGCTCCGGCTCCTTCGGCTTGGCCTTGCCCATCTTCTTCGCGGCGTCGGCGG
>CAYQDT010000680.1:0-3202 GCA_964416225.1 uncultured bacterium | reverse complement strand
GATACCCGCGTCGAAGCTGCGCGGCCGGAAGCCCAGGTCCCCGACGGCTTGTGAGATGTCGAAGACCTTATCTTCCAGCAGCCGGAGAACCTGCTCCTCCGTTACCGGGAAGCCCGGCAGCCGCTGCGCGGCTTTGGCTACCGTGGCCGCGAGGCGGGTGTCAATGGGCAGCTTCACCACGCGGCGGTGGAGGTGCTTCAGGATCGTGTCGACGATCTCCGCGTAGGGGATGCCTTCGGGACCGCACAGGTTGTACGCCTGGTTTTCCGTCTTTGGACTCAGGATGGCGGTGACGATGCCCCAGGAAAGATCCTCCACATAGACCGGCTGCATCAGCGCCTTGCCGCCGCCGAACAGGGGGAACACGGGGAAGCGGTGCAGGAATCGGATCAGCCGGTTCATGTTCTTGTCCCGCGCGGAGCCGTAGATCATGCTCGGGCGCAGCAGCGTGTAGGTGATACCGCTGGCCCGAATCTTCGCTTCGTTTACCCGGTAGAGCTCGGCGAACTGGTGATAGCCGGAGAATACCCCCGTGGTGGTGACGAAGAACGCCCGCTCCACCCCGGCGCCGATCACGGCGTCGAGGCTCTTGTGGTAGTGCTTGGGATGGGTCATGTCGACGTAGATCGCGGACGGGCTGAGGCGGCTTTGCAGCCACCCCGTGTCCTCCACGTCGCCCACTTCCATCCGCAGGCCGAGCTCCCGGAGCGGCTCGACGGCGGAAGTCGGCCGGACCAGACAGGTGATGTGCTCCGCGCCGACCTTTTCGGTCAGCATGCGGATGACCACATTTCCGGTGCCGGAGGTGGTCCCCGAGATGACGTAATGCACGGTTGTTCCTCAGTCCGCCCCCGGGGCGTCAGGCGGTGACCTTTTCGGTGTCGTTCACCTCGCGCATGAGGCGGGCCAGATCCGCCACGCGGTCCGGCGTGAACCAGACCCGCTCGTCCGCAAAGCCGATCGGATGCGTGAGCTCCGGCACCTCGCGCAGCTGGCGGACCGTGTAAGCCAGCACCGGGCCGCGGGACATCGCTTCGGTGAGGGTCGGCGCGTGGAGCGGCAGGCCATGGAACTCCACCAGCTCCCAGTGGCTGCCCTGTGGGTAGAAGCGGTCCATGGCCACCCGCTGAAGGTAGACCGGAGTCCCCTCGTCCAGACTGGCGACGGTGGTGACCGGCGTGCCGGCCGGCAGCGGGCACGTCAGGCCCGTGAGCCATTGGGCCCGGAAGTAGCCGCCGCGCTTCTTGACCCGGGCCTTTCCACCCGGCACGATCATTCGCAGGTCGATCGAGACCCGGGTGCGGCCAGTCTCGTTCAGGACGGATCCGTGGACCTGCCCGCAGCAAAAGGTGTGCACGCCCGGAGCCGGGGATTCAATCGGCCGAGCCGTCTTCCGGGAAAGCTCCTCGAACTGCTGCAGCGAGAGACGGTCGTACTTGAGCGCGTGGTGAAGGTTCTCCGTCTCCTGCTCGCTGGCCATCCAGAGGCTGTTCGTGCCCCAGACGGGAGTCAGGTTCACCCAGTAATTGATCTCGTCCGGGCTGTGGCCGTACAGCACGTCGGAGTGGAACGGCACCACGGAGGTCGGGTCGTTGGGCCGGTGCACCCGGAAGTTCGGCACGCCCTGGATGTAGGCGTCAGGCCCGGCGAGGGTTCCGACCAGCGCACAGCAGAGCTCCTGGGTGGCTTCGCGGAAGCGGAGGTCCAGCTTCTCCGGGACGGGGCGCTCGTGGAGGGTATCCAGCGGTCCGCCGGCAATCGCTTCGGCGGCAGCCCGAATCTTGTGAAAGATCGGCTCGGAGGGCGTTCCATCGATAGGTATCGGATTAGACATAGGATCTCCTTCACCGGCCGGGCGAGGGCGAGACACCGCGGACGCGCGCCCCACGGCCGGTCTGTTAAAAGCATGCTCGGAGTGGACCGGGGATGAGCACGCGGTGATCGGAACGCGGCGATCGGCACCGGACCCAGCTCCGATTCCGGTACCCGGAAGCCGGAGCGGACGGCGCCGCGTCCGACGGATTGTCACTATCAACTCCCGTACCTGGCGGGATCAGGCCTGGGGAGATCTGCCGGGTTAGCGGCGGTGCTCGGCCGCGACCCGCTGGAACGTTTCATAGAACTGCTCCGCGATGTGCGGCCAGGTGTACTTCTCTTCGAGAACGCGGCGGGCATTCCGCCCCATCTGCTCCACGCGCTCCGGGTCGGCGGCGAGGCTCTCGATCGCCTCGGCGAGGGCGCGCGGGCTGCACTGCTCCACGTGCACGCCGCACTCCTCCTCCTCCACCACCCGCGCCACTTCCGACTCCCGGCTCACCATGGTGAGAACGGGCCGGCCGGACGAGAGGAGGGTGTAGAACTTGCTGGGAACACCCAGACCTTCCGCGCCGGGCTCCAGCATCACGAGGGAGACGTCCGCGCATGCCAGCGACTCGGACATCTTTTCTTTCGGCACAAATGGAAAGATCTTGACGTTGGTCAGTTGATCCCGCGCCACCCGCTCCACGAGGTAGTCCCTCCGCGGCCCATGTCCGATCAGAACCAGGACCACGTCGGGATGACTGTCTCGCAGGATCCGGGCGGCATCCAGCACCGTATCGAAGTCCTGAAGCATCCCGAAGTTGCCGGAGTAGAGGACTACAAACCCGGAGAGGCCGTTCGCCGCCCGGAAGGGGCCCTCTTTCTCCTTCGGCACGATCTTGTCGGCGAAGACGCCGTTGGTGATCACGTCCATCCGCTCGCGCGGCAGGCCGTAGTGGCGGTACAGGTGCTCCACCATGCAGCGCCCGAGCACCGTGACCCGCGCGGCGTCATGCAGCCACTTCCGCTGAACCTGCCCGAAGCTCCGAACCAGCCGGCTCTGGCCGGAGAGGAGCTTGAGCGCCACGGGAACGTCCGGGTAGAGATCGTAGATGCCGTAGACGTACGGGGTGCGCGTCAGCTTGCCGTACAGGTTGGCGGCCAGCGGCGAGGAAGGCGGGTTGGTGACCACCAGCAGAAGATCGTAGCGGGGCCGGGTGAGGAGCTTCAGGAACGCCGCCGCGGTGAAGACACACCCGGCGGCGAGCCGCTTGAGCATCCCTTTTCGATTGCTCTTGGGCGTGTTGAGCCGGAAGATCCGGATGCCGTCCCAGTCCTCCTGGGAGGGGAGCGGTCCCGGGTTGCCGCGGTAGACATGCCGGCTGGCGATGATCTCGATGTC
>CAYQDT010000679.1:0-3206 GCA_964416225.1 uncultured bacterium | reverse complement strand
CACCAGGGTGCTCTCCAGCAGGCCGCGCTGCTTGAGATCGGCAAGCAGGCCGGAGACCGCCCGGTCGATCTGGCGGCACTTGATCGGCAGCCCCTCGTCCACCGACTCGCCGGGTGAGGTGCCGTGATGGTCCCAGCCCCAGTCGTAGAGCTGCACGAACCGGACCCCCCGCTCGACGAGCCGGCGCGCCAGGAGGCAGTTGTTGGCGAAGGTGGCGTCGTCGCCGCGATAGTCAACGCGGGGATCGTCCTTCCCCTCGATATTGGAGACGTAGCCGGGCTTCGCGCCGTACAGGTCCAGCACGTGGGCCGGCTCGCGCGACAGGTCCATCACGTCCGGTACGGACATCTGCATCCGGTACGCCAGCTCGTACTGCTGGATGCGCGTGAGCGTCTCGGAGTCTCCGACATGCTTGAGCTGGTAATCGTTCAGGTCCCGGATGGCGTCGAGGGTCTTGCGGCGGAGCGCCCGGTCCATTCCGGCCGGATTCGAGAGATACAGCACCGGGTCCCCTCCGTCCGTGCGGCACTGGACGCCCTGGTACACGGTGGGTAGGAAGCCGCTGCCCCAGATGCTCTTGCCGGCGTCCGGCGACTTTCCACCGGAGGTGAGCACCACGAAGCCGGGCAGGTCCTGGCTGATGCTTCCCAGCCCGTAGGTGGCCCAGGCGCCGATGCTCGGATACCCGAAGCGCGGCTGTCCGGTCTGGATGAACAACTGCGCGGGCGCGTGGTTGAACTGGTCCGTGACCATGCTGCGGATCACGCAGAGGTCATCCACCTTGCCGGCCAGGTGTGGCAGTAGCTCACTGATCCACTGCCCGCTCTGCCCGCGCTGGGAAAACTTGAAGAGCGGGCCCAGCATCTTCGGCACGCCGCGGATGAAGGCAAAGCGCTTGCCCTTGAGAAACTCCTCCGGGCAGTCCTTGCCGTCGTACTTCACCAGCTCCGGCTTGTACTCGAACAGCTCCAACTGCGACGGCGCGCCCGCCATGTGGAGGTAAATGACCGCCTTGGCCTTCTGCGGAAGCATCGGCCGCTTCGGCGCGAGCGGGCCGGGCGCGGGCGCCGGGACCGCCGCGGCGCAGCCATCCGCCTGAAGCAGCGCGTTCAGCGCAATGCTGCCGAGACCGAGGCCCATGCCGCCGAAAAACTGCCGGCGGGTCACGGCTCTCGCCCGCAGCAGTCGCAGATCATCCTCGGGATTCATCAGCGGGTCCTTCCGGGTGGGAGATGACGATCCATCGCCGCAGGTCTACGGCTTGGTGAGAGTTTCATCCAGGTTGAGGAGCACGTTTGCGACCACCGTGAACGCCGCCTGCTCCGCGGGATCGCGGTCCGGCGCCGGCTTCACGTTGGCGGCGGTGAGGAGCAACCGGGCCGCCTCCGGCCGGGTCCGGAAGTCGGCCAGCGCCGTGTCGAGCAGCTTCGTGAGCCGGGTGATCTCCGCCGGCGTCCCGGGCCGCGCCAGCACCCGGTGCAGACCGTACGCCACACGCTCCCGCGGCTCCGTTCCTTGCCGCCGAAGCATGGCGGCGCCGAGCGCGCCCGCCGCTTCCACGAACGCGGGATCGTTCAGCGTCACCAGCGCCTGGAGGGGCGTGTTGGTGCGGACCCGGCGAATCACGCAGAACTCGCCGCTTCCGGCGTCGAACGTCGTCAGCGACGGGTAAGGGCTGGTACGGCGCCAGAAAGTGTAGAGCGCCCTCCGGTAGCGGTCTTCGCCGGCGCTGGTTTGCCAGCGGAGGCCGCTGTAAACCGTCTTCCAGAGCCCATCCGGCTGCGGCGGCATGACGGACGGGCCGGACATCTTCGCCGAGAGCAATCCGGAGACCGCCAGCGCCTGGTCCCGGATCACCTCGGCGGGAAGGCGGAACCGCGGGCCGCGGCTCAGGAGCAGGTTTCGTGGGTCCGCCGCCAGCTTCGCGGGGGCAGCCTCGCTGGACTGCCGATAGGCCGCCGACGTCACGATGAGCCGGAGGAGTTTCTTCACGCTCCATCCCAGGCCGGCGCTGCGCGCGTCTGCCGGCGGGCTTCCGGCAGCCGGAGCCGGCGCGGAGAACGCGAACGCCAGGAAGTCCAGCAGCTCCGGATGGGTCGGCGGCGTCCCCTGGGTGCCGAAGTCCTCTTCCGTCTCAACGAGGCCGGTCCCAAACAGGCGGGCCCACACCCGGTTGACGGCCACGCGGGAAGTGAGGGGGTTGGAGGGCGACACCAGCCACAGCGCCGCGCCGAGGCGATTCGCCGGAGCACCCGCGGGGAGCGGTCCGAACGCCGCCGGAACCGCGGGCTCAACCACGTCGCCCGGGTCCAGGAAGTTGCCGCGCTGGTGGATCCGCGTCACCCGGCGCCGCTCCGCCGGCAGGTCGCGCATCACCGGGGTGCGGGGACTCTTGGCGTCGAGCGCGGCCCGCTCCTTTTCCAGAGCATCGATCTGCCGGTAGAGTGCAGCCGTCGGCTCGAATTCGCGCCGGAACGCTTCGTCCAGGCGGCGCTGCTCGGCCGGGGTGCGCTGCCCGCTGGGAACCGCGGCGATCTCGTCGAGCGACCCGAGCTCGGCCCGGAGACGGCCGGGCTCCGCGCCGCTGACGGAGACACGGAAACAGCCGAGCTGGAGCTCCGGATAGTTCTGCTCGATCGTGAGGATCAGCTTCCCGCCCGCTCCGGGTAGCGGCCGCTGAAGGTCGAAGATGGCCACGTGCGGTTGGCCGGTCTGAGGCGAGAAGGCCCATCCGGTCTCCCCCTTGCCGTCCACGGCCGCCGACGCCGGCCAGCCCCCTTGCTCGAAGTCGGCGCGGGCATTGATGAGGGGGACGGGCGTCGCGGCGGTGCCGCCCGGCGCCAGCCAGGCCGCCCGGATCTCGGACATCACTACGTTCTGGTCGCGCGCGCTCCGGCCCGGCCCGCCATTCGGCAGGGATGGATCCTTCAGCACCTCCAGCCGGAGCGACGTGATCCCCGCCGCCGGAAGCGGCAGCGTGACAGTGTAGCGATCCCGCTCCGGGTGCGCGCCGGATACCAGCAGGGCGCCGTCGCTCCGCGTCCTGAGAGCGGCGCCGCCCGCCGCGGTGGCGCTCTCAGCGGTCAGCCGGGTCCACAGCCGCTCCCCGGCCCGTGCCTCTTCCCACGCTCGCTGGCGGTCCGCCGGCGGCGGGTTCCGCTCCACGGCCTCGCGAAGTCCCTTCATCTTGTCGTCCAGCGCGGCCA
>CAYQDT010000678.1:0-3215 GCA_964416225.1 uncultured bacterium | reverse complement strand
ACCTGGCGCAGCGCTTCGGGCCGCTGCCGGGCGGGCCGTGGCCGGAGCCGACGGTGAGCGCGATGGTCCTGCCGATCGCGACTCGCAAGGCGTGGCCGACGCGGCGGACGTGGAAGAGGTCGACCGGTAGGGACGGAGCACCAGCCGCGCCCACCCGGGGCCCCGTCCGTCAGTGGCGGCCGAACAGCCGTCCCGGGTGGAACTGCGAGGCAGGCTCCGTGTCGTACGTGAATTCGATGAACGCGAAGCACATCTCGTCCGTCGTCTGCTCGCCGAACGTCACGCGCTTCGGCGGGTTGTTCGGATTCAATGGGTTGGCCGTTGAATTGTCGTAGTAGGCGGTCAGGTCGAGCCGCGTGCCCTTGGGCAGGGGCACCGCTTCCCGGTAGGTATAGCTATCCTGCCAGCGATAGTCCCAGTTCTTCACCCACACCAGGTCCTGCTTTTGCCCATCCGGGAAGGTTGCCGTGACCTTCAGCTCATTCCCGAGCAGGTGCATGTGCGGCGTGATCGTGAGCGCGTGCGCGTCCGCCGCCACGGTCATCGACGCCGTGACCGGAATGTGCGCCTCACCGGGCGGGAGGTTGATGCCCAGGTTCGTGAGGGGCAGCACCCGCACCTGTTTGGTCACCGGCTTCCGGGCGAAGTACAGTCCGATACTGGTCCGGTCCGTCTCCGGTTTGCCCGTCTTGTGGTAGTGGATCTGGGCCACGATGTCGGAGCCCTTCGGCAGGTGACGGCCGACCCCATCCGGGAGGTACCGCGGCATATTGCCCGGGGCCCAGCCGCCCATACTGCCGGAGGGGAAGAACCCGATTCCCCCGGGTCCGGAGCTGTACCCCGGCAGCGGATCCTTCGCGTCCAGCTCGCGGCCCTTTCCGGAGAGATCAATGAAGTTCAGCACGTGATGCACCACCCGGGGGTTTCCAGGCCGGATCTCCACCGCGGTCACTTCCCGGTCCTCGGTGAGCCCGGTGGGGAGCACGAAGCAGCGGAAGTCATCCGCGCCCGTCGCCGCCACATGGTACGCCTCCGGCATCGTCAGGACGAGGTCCGGCTTGCCGAGCATCCACCCGTCCGTCCACTGCCGCGGTGCCGGTGCGTCCTTCGCGCTCCCTTCCACGGCGCCCGTATCGACCCACTCGGAGAGCGTCCGCACCTCCGTGTCGGAGAGGCGGCGCGAGGCGAGAAAGTCACCGTGGCCGGGCTCGGCTTTCCAGGGCGGCATCTGCCGGCTGCCCGTGAACTGCTTGATCTCGGCGCACCACTTCCGGGCGTCCGCGTAGCTCAGGAGCGTGAACGGCGCGACCTGCCCCGGACGGTGGCAGTTCTGACAGCGCTCCTGCAGGATCGGCTCCACGTCGCGGTGATACGTCACCCGCGCCGTCGCGCCGGCTTTCTCCGGCCGCAGAATGGCGCAGCCGAAGGCCTCCGTCTCGGAGACCGGCACGGGCCGGCCCGCCAGCACGGAATCAAGCGCCGCCTGGAGGTCGTGGGAGGTGATGCTCCGCCGCTGCGTCAGGCGGTTCGCGTACTGGTTGTCGATCCGGCCGCGATAGCGCACCACCCGACGGGCGTCCAGGACGAACGCCTCCGGCGTGACCCGAGCCTGAACGGCGTCGGCCAGCGCCTGCGTTTCATCCTTGACCACCGGGAAGCCGTACCGGTACTCACGGGCGTGCTCCGCGACCGCCTGGAAACTTTCCTCACGGTTGCTGTTCACGGCCAGGAACTGCACCCCGCGCGGGGCGTAGGTGGCGGCAAGGTGGGAGAGCGCTTCCGCGTAGTTGTTGGAGATGGGGCACTCGGTTCCAACAAAGACGAGCACCAGCGCCTTCTTGCCCCGCTCATACTCCGCCAGCGAGTGGGCGCGGGCATCCAGATCCTTCACCGGGAGGTCGGCGACCTTTCGGCCAATGATCCGGGATTCCGGATGCCGCGCCTGTCCCGCGGCTTCGAAGGCGATGGAGCCGGCCAGCGCCGCGGCCAGCGTCACCAGCGCGCCGACGGCGGCGGCTCCGCGCGGAAAAGGGCTTCGCGGGTGATTCATCGTTCGCTCTCCACCATCCTCGGCCGCGTGGCTCCGGTAAAGGGTTGGGCTCGGGGCCGCGCCCGCGGCCACCTCGCAATGAGTATAGCCACTCCCCCGACCGATTCTGCGCGCCGCGCCCGCCCACTCGAACGAATATAAGCCCGCACCGGTTACCTTCAGCAGGTGCTTTCGCGCAGAAACCGTTCGCGCGGAAACCGTGAACCCGGAGCTTCCGGAACCACCGGTTCCCGGCAGGGCGAGAGCTGCGGCAGGACCGGCGGCGAAGCGCGGGCAGCCTCCCCGAAACACGACCGGACGATCCGTGCCACCGGCGAACCGGCCCGCACGCCGTCAGCTCTCGTCTCGATACGGCCGGGTGAGCAGCGCCTGGACGCCCTCCAGCACCGGAGCCTGCCGGAAGAGAACGGCATGCAGCGCCCGGAGGATCGGCACCTCCACGTCCAGGCGCTCCGCCAGGCGGCAGGCGGCGTCGGTGGTGGGGACCCCTTCCGCAACCTGGTGGAGCGACTCCCGGGCCTGCTCGAGCGTGTCGCCGCGGCCGAGCGCGGCCCCCAGCCGATAGTTGCGGCTCAAGGGGCTGTGGGCGGTCGCGATCAGGTCACCGAGGCCGGAAAGCCCGCTGAACGTTTCCGCGCGTGCGCCGGCGGCCACTCCCAGGCGGGTCATCTCGGCCAGCCCGCGGGTCAACAGGCTGGATTTGGTGTTGTTGCCCCAGCCGAGACCGTCGCAGATGCCGGCTGCGATGGCGACGGGATTCTTCAATGCGCCGCCGAACTCCACGCCGGACAGATCGGTGTTGGTGTACACCCGGAACCAGGGGGTGCTGAAGAGCTCCTGCAGGGAGCGCGCGAGCCCGGCCTCCTCCGCGGCGATCACCGTGGCGGTCGGAACCCTCCGCACCACCTCTCCCGAAAGGTTCGGGCCGGAAAGCACCGCTACCAGGGTCCCGGGAAGCTCTTCCCGCACGACCTCGCTCAGCCGTTTCCCGGATTCCCGCTCCAGTCCCTTCGCTGCGATACAGAGTGGGATTCCCCTGGAAGCGCAGGCGGCCAGCGGGCGCAGGGTCGAGCGGACGGCCTGCGTCGGAACGGCCAGGAGCAGGAGCGCGGCGTCCGCCACCGCCTCTGAAAGATCGGCGGTGGGGCGCACGGCGGCCGGCAGG
>CAYQDT010000677.1:0-3218 GCA_964416225.1 uncultured bacterium | reverse complement strand
CCTCGCCGCCTTCGTCTTCGCCGCCTATCGCGCGGCCCACGCAGGCATCCCCGGCCTGCTGGAGTATGCGCGGCCGGAGGCGGAGCGGATCTACGTGGGCAAAGAGGCCCACAGTCATGCCCTTTCGCAGGAGGAGATCAACGCGCTCCTGGTGGCACAGGGCCGGGCCGGCCGCACCGTCTGCCGGCTCAAGGGGGGCGACCCCTTCATCTTCGGGCGCGGCGGCGAAGAGGCCGAGGCGCTCGCGGAGGCGGGGATCGCGTGGGAATACGTCCCCGGTATCACCTCCGCCATCTCCGTGCCGGGCTACGCGGGGATTCCCGTGACGCACCGCGGCCTCTGCACCACGTTCGCCATCGTCGCCGCGCACGAAGATCCGTCCAAGGGCCCCTCCACAATTCGCTGGGAGCACCTGGCCCAGGGTGTGGATACGGTGCTCTTTATGATGGGGGTGGAGCGCCTCCCGCGGATCGTGGAGGAGCTGCTCCGCCACGGGCGGCCGCCCGAAACCCCCGCGGCCGTGGTGAGCTGGGGAACCTATCCGCACCAGCAAACCGTGCTGGGCACCCTCGCCGATATCGTCGAGCGGGCGCAGGCGGGCGGCCTGCGCCCGCCGGCCGTGACGGTGGTGGGCGAGGTCGCGGCGCTTCGGGAGCGGCTGCGCTGGTGGGATAACCAGCCGCTGTTCGGGAAGCGCATCCTCGTCACCCGGGCGCGGGAACAGGCGTCCCGGCTGGCGCGGATGCTCGAGGCCGGCGGCGCCGAAGTAACCGTCTGCCCCACCATCCGGATCCGGCCCCTCCCCGCCCCGGACCTCTCCGGCCTGGAGAAACCTTACGATTGGGTGGTCTTTACGAGCGTGAATGGGGTAAACTCCCTCGCGAAAGCACTCCGGGCGGCAGGGCGGGATCTTCGAGCCCTCGGCAGCGCCCGGATCGCGGCCATCGGACCGGAAACCGCCCAGGCGGCGGAAGCGGCGGGACTCCACGTCGATTTCACCCCCTCCCGATTTGTGGCGGAAGGGGTAGCGGAAGAGTTTCCGGAACCGGTATCCGGCCTGCGAATCCTGATTCCACGCGCGAAGGAAGCGCGGGAGCTGCTGCCGGAGCTGTGGCGGCGGCAGGGCGCGGCGGTGGACGTGGTACCGGTCTACGAGACGGTACCGGACGCCAGTGGACTGGACGACTTGTCACAGCGCCTTGCGACAGGAGAGATCGACGCCATCACCTTCACGGCGTCTTCAACCGTTCGAAACTTCCTCGGTCAGGTTCCCGGCGATCGCCTCGCCGGGATCACCATCGCCTGCATCGGTCCGGTAACCGCGGACACGGCGCGGGCGGCAGGCCTGCCGGTACACGTGGTGGCGGAAGAGCACACGATTCCCGGACTCGTCGCCGCCCTGGAGCGCGCGTTCGCAGAACCCGCACCGGACTCGCCCTCCCAGCGCTAGCGCCAGAACAAGCGAGTAGTCCCCGGAAGGACCACCCTGGGACTCGGGAGCAGAGAGGAAAGGACAGGTGTCCTGCAATGACTCCAATCGGACCGAACAGTGAACCGATCGATCCGGCTGAGGCGATCCGGGCTATTTCCCACGTCTCCTACGCTATCGCCGCGGAACCGGCTCCCCGGCGGGCGCTCTGGCACCTGGTGAGCGCCATCCGCACCCAGCTACCGGTGGATCGGGTGGGGATCTTCGCTCATCTCCCGCACCTGAATGTCGTCTCACGCGTGGTGGGCGTCTCCGAGACCGGTGAGCCGGAGTATGAGGGTCAGACGTTCCGCGTGCACGGGGCTGACACTCCCCTCCTGCGGGTCATCCGCGGCGAGCTGCCGCACTACTTCTCCAAACAGGCGCCGGAAGAATTTCCGCACGCCCGCTTCCATCCTGGAGTGCGCTCGCTCGCCGTGCTCCCGATCATGGCCGGCGGCGAGGTGATGGGAGCACTCGCGGCGGACAACTGCATCACCGGGCGGACCATCGAGCCGCCGGTGCTGGAGCCACTGCGGCTCTGCACCCGCCTCGCGGCACTGCCTCTCTTTACCCTCCGCCAGCAGCGAGAGCGAGAGCGGGCGGCAGCCACGCAGTGGCATACGCTGCGCGCCGTGTTTCAGGCGGTCACACAGGGGAAGGTCCGCCTCTGCGACCACCGGGAGATCGCCGGCGAGTGGCCCACGCGGGCGGAGTGGCTCCCCATCCGCTCCGTGAACGACATCCCGGAGATGCGCGCAGAGGTTCGGAGGTACGGGACGATTGCGGGAATGGCGCCGGAGCGCGCGCGGGACCTGGAGCTGTGCGTCTCCGAGGCCGCCACGAACGCGCTCCTGCATGGGGAGGGCGGCGCCGTCTGCATCGGCCGCCGTGAGGAACGGGTCCGGGTCCGGGTGCGAGACTGGGGACACGGCATCTCCCTGGACGATCTACCGAGCGCCACGCTCCAACCCGGCTGGTCCTCCCGGAGAAGCATGGGCCTCGGCTTTACGGTGATTACCCAGACCGCCGACCGGGTGCTCCTGCACACGGGCCTCGACGGGACGACGGTGATCATCGAGATGGCAGTCGAGCCGGAGAGCAATATTCCGGTCCAGGGCAACCCCATGCTCTGGGGAGATACGCTGACCCTGTAGCCAGACGGCGGGGCAGCGGGCGCCGGGCAGCCGCGCCCACCCCTCCACCCGCCGCCCCGCTGGGGCTGCGGGCCACATGGGCCCCCGGAAAACGGATACATGCCTCGCTTCGCACTCGGATTGGATTTCGGAACGGAATCGGCGCGCGCCCTGCTCGTCGATGTTTCGAACGGACAGGAAGTCGCCACGGCGGTTCACCCCTACCGACACGGGGTGATCGATGAAACCCTCCCGGAAAACGGCGTCCGGCTTCCGCCGGACTGGGCCCTCCAGGACCCGGACGATTATCTGGAGTGCCTGGAAAAGATGGTCCCCGCAGTGCTCCGCGAAGCCGGCGCTACTCCCGCGGAGGTGGTGGGAATTGGGGTTGATTTCACCGCGTGCACCCTGGTCCCCACGGACGCATCCGGCACGCCCCTATCCCGCAATCCGGCTCTCCGCCCGCAGCCGCACGCGTGGACGAAGCTTTGGAAGCACCACGGCGCCCAGCCGGAAGCGGAGCGCATCAACGCGGCGGCCACCGGGCGCGGCGAAGCGTTCCTCTCCAGGTACGGGGGCAAGACCTCCTCGGAGTGGCTGGTCGCGAAGGCGTG
>CAYQDT010000676.1:0-3222 GCA_964416225.1 uncultured bacterium | reverse complement strand
AGCGCGCCGCTGCCCAGCGGCGTGCTACTGGCGCCGCCCAGCAGGGGGGCGGTGAACTCCAGGTCGAGGACGCGGCTGAGGGGGACCGGGCGGCGGTCCCGGCCACCCTCCAGCGGGATATTCACGTCCGGAAGCTGAATCAGCTTTCCGGTAAAGAGCTGCCCATCCGCGAGGGTGACGGAGACGGTCCCCGCTTTCAGATCCCGGCGGAGCGACACGACGTCCGGAAGCGGAATATCCACGGTCTTCCGGGCGAGCACCTCCACCCGCACCATGCCGGCCGGCAGCTGGACGACGCTGCCGCGCAGCGGCTGCTGGTCGAGAGAGACCAGGCTGGAAACCGGAATGGTGATTTGCCCGTAATTCTGGCCGCGGAGCGTTACCTGGCCTTCCGGAAGCGACAGGAGCCGCCAGCCCACCTGGCCGACCCCGGGCGAGGAGAGAGCCGGGGAGAGGTAGCCGCCCGTGTAATCCGGCCCGGTGGCGGGGGTTTGCGGGTCCGTGAGCAGATTGACGGTGAAGCTGCCGAGGGGCAGGCCTTCGGAGGCACTCCGCACGAGCGCCAGGTCCCGCACGTCACTCCAGGCGACGTCCCGCGAGTGGCCGGTGACGTCCGTCAGGTGCAGCGGCTCGCTCGGGGCACTCTCCAGGGTGCCCGTAACGCGCGTGGCGCCGAACTCCCCGTTGAAGACCGCCGTCACGACGGGAGTATCCGCCAGGTAGATGGCCACCGGCCGCGGCGGCGGCAGCAGGGCATCCTCCGCCGCCGGGTTCTGGTTCGCATTCTGCGCCCCTGCCGACCCCATCCAGACGACCGCGCCCAAGAGGGTCCCGATCAGCAGTCCGGCTATTCCGCGTTCGCGTGGTCTCATTCTCACCTCGTGTCTGATAGGTTTCGCGCGATCCGATCGGCCCCCGATCGGGCTGTTGCTCGCCGGGCAAGAGCCCGTGGTGCAAAAAACCGTTTGATGTCGTGCTCCCCCGGATCCGGGCTCCCGAGAATCCGTGTTGGACACGGAGGCCGGCTCCGTGCCGCCGCTCAACGGATCCTCCATGGCGCGCAGTACCGCCCTCTATCGCAATCAACCCGCCCTCAAGGCCCGCCTCGGCGAGCTGCCTGCCCGCCCGGGTATCTATCGATTTTATGATGCGTCGGGGGCCATCGTCTACGTGGGTAAGTCCGTCTCGCTGCGCGATCGGGTTCGCTCTTACTTCGCCGGACGGGCCACCACGAAAAAGCTGCGCCGGATCCGGCAGGAAGTGGCCGCGATCGACTGGGAAGTGACCGGCTCCGAGCTGGAGGCGCTCCTGCTGGAGAGCCGCCTCGTCAAGCAGTACCAGCCGCGCTTCAACGTACTCCTTCGGGAGTTCATTCCCCTCCCGTACGTCCGCGTCGACCTCGGCGATCCGTATCCCCGGCTGGAGGTGACCC
Source organism: uncultured bacterium (assembly GCA_964416225.1). Lineage (GTDB taxonomy): Bacteria > Armatimonadota > SYMT01 > SYMT01 > SYMT01 > CAYQDT01. Next base: position 1,790 of record CAYQDT010000676.1, on the reverse strand, counting down.
GCCAGCCGGCGCGAGATGGCGCCACCTATTTCGGCCCTTTTCGGAGCTACGCCGCGCTCGACACGGCGGTCGACGCGCTCACGGATGCCCTGCAGCTCCGCACCTGCTCGACAGCCGGAAAGGAGCTGGTGAACGGCCGTAGCTGCTACCGGTACGAGCTGGGGACCTGCTCCGCGCCGTGCCTGGAGCTGATCCCGTTGAGCGACTACCGGACCGCCGTGACGAATGCCTGCGGGGTGTTCGAAGGCCGGGAAGAAGGGGCACTGCAGGCGCTGCAGGGGCGCATGGAGCGTGCGGCGGAGCGGCTCCAATTCGAGCTCGCCGCGCGCCTGCGGGACGCCATGCGCCACATCCAGGCAATCAGCGGCCGGCAGCACGCGCTGCTGGCGGCCAGCCAGGAGCTCTCGCTCGTGGCCGCCTGTCCCTCGCGAACCGAGGAGGCGCTCGGCCTCTTCGTCTTCCGGCACGGCCGGCTGGTGCTGCAGCAGGAAGTACCCTACGCGGAGCTGCGGTGCTCCCGCGCCTGCCGGGAGTGGGCGGAGCGGCTCCTGGCGGCGGGTGCGGCGCGGGAGCGACCCGCAGCCGCCCGCTTCGACTCCGCCCTGCTGGACGAGATTCAGATCGTTACGCAGTGGATGAAGCAGAAGACGCGCCAGGGCAGCTACTGGCAGTTCCCCTCCGGGGCCGACCCGGCCGTCCACACCGCGGAACTGGAGGCCTGGCTGAGCGGGCAGCTCCCCGCCGCGCACTCCGCGGTGCACGCAGCGTAAAGCAGCCGCCCCGAGGCCGGTGTCCGGTCCCCTCGCATCCGCCCGGCAGCCACGCGCCTCCTCGTATTCGCCGGCATCCACGGCCGGCACGCGGGTGCCGGTGCCGGGGTGGGATACACTTCCGTACTGCGCCGAGCGTGATTCCGGGCAGCGTGGGCCCCGGGTTCCGCGAAGGAGAAGGCATGGAGGCTCCCGAACCCTCCGTTATCACTGCGATCGAGCCGCAGGTGCGGCGCCCGGACCGGGTCTCCATCTTTGTGGATGGGGTGTTCGTGCTGGGCATGCACGTGGAGGTAGCGGCTGACTCGGGGCTGTGGGTGGGCCAGGTGGTCTCCGTACCGGACCTGCAAGCACTCGCCAGCGCCGAGGAGCTTCGCCGAGCCCGCGAGAGCGCCCTGCAGCTTCTCGGCTACCGCGCGCGCAGCCGGCGGGAGCTCCAGCAGCGTCTGATCCGCAAGGGCTATGAGCCGGAGCTGGTCGAGGCGGCGCTGGATCATCTCGAGCGCAGTGGATTGATCAACGACGCGGAATTCAGCGAGTCGTGGGTTCGTCAGCGGACCGGCGGCCGCCCCATGGGGCGCAACCGCCTGGCCGCGGAGCTCCGTCAGAAGGGTGTGGATCGAGAGGTGATCGATCAGGCCCTGGAGCCGATGGACCCGGACCGGGAACTGGATCTGGCGTTGCGGGTTGGTCGCCAGAAAGTGGAGCAAATGCACGGCGAGGATCTTCCGGCCATCCGGCGCAAGCTGGGCGCCGCCCTGATGCGGCGGGGATTTGGCTGGGAGATCTGCGCCAGAGTGCTGGATATACTGCTGAAGCAAGAGGAGTGACGCCGCCGGCGGGCACCCGATCGGGAGCAGGCGCTTTCCGGAGGTTTCCGGGCGGTAACGGCTCCCGGGCCCGCCATCGCCGACGGCCTCGGCCGCATCAAGAGGAAGCGATCGGAACCCGCTGTTTTCCGAGTCCACGATCTCCTGTCATTCCATTTCCACTTTTGCGCGGTCTCCGGGAGGGAGACGA
>CAYQDT010000675.1:0-3227 GCA_964416225.1 uncultured bacterium | reverse complement strand
GATGATGCAGCGCGGCGAGGTTCCCTCGACGCCGATCACGCGCTGGATGAACTTCTCGCTCGAGACGGTGGAACGCGGACACGTCGTTTTCGCCATGGTGCCGCACGACGAACTCTACAACCTGATCGGGTCGGTCCACGGCGGCACTCGCGGGCGGCAAGCCCTGCGTGTGCGGGCGATCACCAGCAGCGGCGTCCAGGCGAGCTTCAGCATCTGGGCTTTCGGCGGCACCCCCCAGGCCGGCAAGTGGGTTGAGTACGCCATTCCGCTGGCAACGCTACGGGCCGCAAACGCCAGCCTCACCGGCATCCGCTTCACGGCGGGTGCGGGGCAGAGCCAGGCGTTCATCGACTACATCCGCGTCGAATGAGGCGCGAGTAAGGAAACAGCAGATCGAAGACGGCGGCCGGGTGAGATCACCCGGCCGCCGTCTTCGTTTCTGGCAGTCTTCTGGCAGTCCGCGGGCGCGCCCTACAGGATGCACCCCCGGCCTTTCTGAAGTCCGCCTGCTATTGCCCCGACATATTTGCCCGGGGGTCGGAGCGAAAGCAGGCTGCAATCGACTGGAAAAGCTGCCAAGCCCGATCCGTACGAGCCCCGGGAGCTCGAGCCCTAGCTCGGCCAATTGGTCCCCCGAACGATCCACCCGTCGACGTGTCGCTCGAATAAGGCCCGTCTCGCCGGTGACCGGGCCGCCTGCCCAGGCGGCTGGAACGAGAACTATGCGCTACATCTCCACCTTCTTGCTGCTCGCCGCGTGCATCGCCGCACCGGTCTCTGCCAGCACCCTGACCGTGTCCACCGGCGGCAGCGACGCCAATGACGGGGTAACCGCTCCGCTCCGCACGCTGCAGGCGGCGGCCAACCTGCTGCAGCCGGGCGACACGCTCCTGATCCAGGCGGGGACCTATACGGCAGGCATCAACATCGACCAGGCCGGCGTGACCATCCGCGGCCAGGGAGAAGTAATCCTGGACGGCGCGAATGCCGCGGCGCAGACCGGCATCCACATCGGACCGACCACCGGAATCACGGTGGACAACGTGAAGGTGCGGAACTGCCGGGTCTTCGGGATCATGGTGGGGGACAGTTCGGGGGTGACCATCTCTAACTGCGAGGCCTCGGCCTGCGGCACGACCGGCATCCTCTCGGGCCACGCGTCCGACCTCACCATCCAGGGCTGCTCCACCTTCAACAACAAGGGCGAGCACGGGATCTATTGCTCGGAATCGGGCGACCGCCTGCGCATCCTGAATAACCTCGTTTACGGTAACGCCGGGTCAGGCCTGCAAGTCAACGCAACCCAGGATAGTCCGGTCGCGTCCGACCCGAATCAAGACGGCATCTCGACCGACTGCCTCATCGCCGGCAACGTCATCCACGATAACTGCGCGCTGGGGGGACTGGCCATGAACCTCGCCGGCGTCGTCCACTCCACCATCGTGAACAACCTGATCTACAGCGAACCCGGTGGGGGGATTGCCCTGTGGGACGACGGGATGGGGGCGCAGTTCGGCTCAAAGAACAACCAGATCCTGCACAACACCATCGTGGTCAACGCCTCCCGCGGGCTGGTCGGGGTTCAGTTCGCCTCGGGGTCGACGGGGAATCAACTGATCGACAATATCATCGTGGTTCAGAACGGAAACGCGATCCAGGCGGACGAGGCGGTCCAGTCCAACTTCAACCTCCTACTCGGCCCGGGAATTGCAAACGACGGAGCCCTCGCCGACTGGCGGAACGCGACCGGCAACGATCAGAACTCGCTCTCCGTGGACCCGATGCTGGGCAGCGATTTCCGGCCCCGCGCCGGCTCGCCCGTGATCGACGCCGGAACGCAAGTCTACCCCACGGATAAGGACGGACAGCCGCGGCCCCAGGGAGCCAATCCGGATCTCGGCTGCTACGAGACCGCGAGTGCGGGATCCGTCACGATCGCCCCCCCGACGACCCCCACCGGACTGCAGGCGCTGGCCGGCGATGGCCGCGTCGACCTTCGCTGGGACGCCGCAGCCGGAAGCACACCTCCTGGCTACTGCATCTACCGCGCGACGAGCCCGACGGGACCGTTCACCGCGCGGACGGATTCTCCAGTGTCGGCGGCTGCCTACACGGATCTGGCCGTGCAGAACGGAACGACGTACTGGTATCAGATCTGCGCGGTGGACGGAAGCGGTCGAGCCAGCGCACCGACGGCAGCCGTAGCGGCCACTCCCGCGGCACCCAGGCCCTCCACCTACAGCCTGTCCGGCACGGTCAGGTCCGGTGGCAGCGCCCTGGCGGGCGTCACGGTGAGTGCCGGGACCGCCAGCGCCACGACGGCTGCCGACGGAACGTACCGCATCGCAGGGCTGGCGGCCGGCAGCTACATCGTCTCCGCGCGGAAGAGCGGCTACACCTTCAGCGCCACACAATCGGTGGCACTCGGCACGAATTTGAGCGGGGTGAACTTCACCGCTCAGGTCCCTCCCACGGCCGGTGGGGCGGCCATCATCTATGACGACGCGCCGGCGCTCCACTGGATATCCGCCGCGTACCGCGCCGCCTACTCCCTTTCGTGCGGCACGCCCGTTAAGCAGGGAACACGCTCGATCTCGCTGACCATCAGCGCCGCGAACGGATACGTGCAGCTCTCCGGCAATTCGAGCTCGGGCCTCGCCCTGGCGGGAAGGAGCGCACTCAAGTTCTGGATCCATGGCGGCGCGACCGGCGGTCAGCCGCTCCAGGTCCGAGCGGTGGTGGACGGCTCGGTGCAGGCCGCGGTAAATCTCGCGAGCTTCGGGGGCCTGCCGCAGAGCAATGGCTGGGTGGAATACACCATTCCCCTCTCCGCGCTCAATGCCGCCGGCCGTCGCCTGACCGGTCTGCGGATCGGCGCCCCGATTCCAACCAAACCGGCGTATCTCGATTACCTCCGGCTGGAGTAGCCGGCCTGCCACCCGTCCGGCGGCTCCGGCGCTCCGTCTCCCGGAGTTCCCACCCCCGGTAGACACCGGAGCCGCGGATGCGACGCCGTATCGCGACTGCGGGTCATTTTGCCCTATTCCCAGGCTGGGGAGCCTCTGCTACAATAACCGGGTTTGCCGGCTGCGTGCCCGGTGTGCTTGCCCGTACGGCGAGTTCCGGACGCTCCGGAGAAAGTTTGAAAGGTTTCGTTCCGATGCCCCTGCCCAAGCGAAAACATTCTCACGCGCGCACCGCGAGCCGGCGCGCCGCGAACTTCAAGG
>CAYQDT010000674.1:0-3244 GCA_964416225.1 uncultured bacterium | reverse complement strand
GCGACCTCCTGGCGCAGCGCTCCCGGCCGCAGCTCTTTTCCAACGCGCTGCCTCCCACCGTCGCGTGCAGCGCGCGGGAAGCGGTGCGGGTCCTCCGCTCGGAGCCGGAGCGGGTGGAGCGCCTGCGGGAGAAGACCCGCTATTTCCGGGAGCGGCTCCGGGAGCTCGGCTACTCCCCGCTGGAAGGCGAAGGGGCGATCGTGCCGATCATCGTCGGCGACACGGCCTTCTCCATCCGGATCAGCCGGCGTCTCCTGGAAGAGGGCGTTTTCGTGACCGGCTTCGGCTACCCGGTGGTCCCCGAGGGAACGGCCCGCATCCGCGTGCAGATCTCGGCCGCGCTCCAGCGGGAGCACATGGATCGCGCGCTGGACGCGTTCGCGAAGGTGGGCCGGGAGGTCGGGCTGCTGTAGTCTCCGCGCTCCGGCGCAGGCCATTCACGGGCTCGGTGCGAACAGGGGATTGGCCGCGACCGGTTTCCGGCGCGGCCCCACTTTCTGCACCGAACGGGAGTTTCCATGCGTCGCATCGCCTCCTCCATCCTGCTGGTCTCCGGGCTGGCTGCCCTGGCCGGCTTTCGCGGAGCCCCCGCCGCCGGCGCGGCCGGCGACACGGTTCGTCTCTGGTCCGGAAAAGCTCCGGGCGAGAGGGGCGAGCTCGCCCCCGAGAAGCGGGACGAGCTGCCGGGCGGCGCGATCCGCACCCTCACGAACGTGGCCGACCCCGTTCTCGCCGTCTACCCGGCCCCGGGAAATGGCGAGAACCGGACCTCCGTCATCATTGCGCCCGGCGGCGCCTACCGGTTCCTCTCCTGGGACCATGAAGGAGTGCAGGTGGCGCGGCGGTTCAATGAGGCCGGCGTGACGGCCTTCGTGCTCAAGTACCGCGTGCCCACCCGGGATTACGATGCGGAGAACAAGCTCCCGTTGATGGACGCCCAGCGCGCGGTCAGCCTGGTCCGGAGCCGCGCCGCGGAGTGGCACCTGGACCCGAACCGGGTCGGCTTCCTCGGCTTCTCCGCCGGCGGCCACCTGGGCGCCAGCCTCTCCAACAACTATGAGACGCGCGCGTACCCGGGGGGGGACGACGTGGACCGCGTGAGCAGCCGGCCGGACTTCGTGGTGCTCATCTATCCCGGCGGGATGCTGGCGCGCGGGAGCGAGACGCAGCTCGCGCCCGGGTTCCTGCCCGGCGCCAAGACGCCGCCGACCTTCGTGGCCGTCGCCTCGGACGATAAGGGAAGTGAGCCGGCCAGTATCCGCTACTGGGAAGCGCTCCGCGCGGCGGGCGTGAAGTCGGAGCTGCACGTCTACACGAGCGGCGGCCACGGCTTCGGGATGCGGCCCTCGGCCGGGGCCGCGTCCACCTGGCCGGACCGCTGCGTCGATTGGATGCGCGGCCTCGCCCTCCTTCCGGCGGCACCGGGTCGCTGATTTCCGGCGCGACGTGCGGCGCGGTCTCAAGGCCCGAGCGACCCGCGCCGCACGCTGCGGCACAGAGCCGACCACGCCGCCGGCACGGCCGCCGTATGGAGAACGGCCGGCAGCCGGGACCGTCCGCCCTTCTCTCCGGGCGGACGTTGCGACGGCATAGATTTCAGTGATGGGCCGTGCGCGCGGCAGGGGGTTCACCGCTGCAGAGCGTATTAGCTGCTGGATACGCGCACGGTCCGGCCGCTTCCTGGCCCGGGACCCCGGAAAAGCAGCGGGCGAATGCAGAAGACTCCCGGCCAGCAAGGAATACCGGCGCGCGTGCGCCCCCATGGTGGCGCTGCCGCGGTCGTGCTGCTGCTGGGCGCCTGGACCGCCGCGGCAGCTCTCCCCGCTCGACGGCACGCCGCGCCACAGGCCACGCCGACGGCTTTTCGGCAGCTCTTGCAGAAGTACTGCGTCCGCTGCCATGGCCGGACCGTGCGCAAGAGCGAGATCGACCTCTCGTCGTTCGTCACCGCGGAGAGCCTCGCGCGCCGCGCATCCCTATGTACGGACGTGGCTGCGCAGGTGCGGAACCGCACCATGCCCCCGGCCGGAGCGCCGCAGCCGGGCGACGCGGAACGCCAGCGCCTGCTGGCGGAGCTGGAGCGGGCGCGCGCGATCGTGGAGGCGCGGGCGCCGCGCGACCCCGGTCCCGCGCCGATCCACCGGCTCAACCGGGCGGAGTACAACAACACCTGCCGTGACCTCCTCGGCCTGGACCTGCGGCCCGCCGACAGCTTCCCGCCGGACGACACCGCCTACGGGTTCGACAACGTCGCCGCGGCGCTGACGGTGCCACCGATCCTTCTGGAGAAGTACCTGGACGCTGCGGAGAGGCTGCTGGATCGCGCCATCGTGGCGGACGGCCCGATCCAGCACGTGGACGTGAAGCTGGAAGCGGCGACGCTCCCAGGGGCGCGGGCGGCGGGCGGCGCCGCGGACCTCGCGCTGGAGCAGGAGATCGGCACCGGCGTGGAGATCCCGCGCGAGGGAGAATACACGGTCCGCGTGCGGGCGTGGCCGCAGGCAGCCGGCGCGGGGCCGGCCATTCTGGTGCTGAAGGTCGACGGCGTGGAGACGCACCTCTGGCAGCTCCCGGAAGGGGGACACCCCGTCCCGCTGGAAGCCCGGATTCCGCTCCGCGCCGGCAGGCGGTAGCTCTCCCTCCGCAATACGTCGCACTCCAGCCTGCCGAACGGCCAGCGCTCTCCGGATCGGCACCTGCGGGTGGACTGGCTTCACGTCACCGGCTCCGCGGAAGTGGAGGCCCACCAGCGCCTCTTCTTCGTTCAGTGTGGACCGGAGCTCTCGGAAACAGGCGCCGCCCGCAAGATCATCGAGCGGATGGCGACGCGCGCCTTCCGGCGGCCGGTCTCCGCCGCCGAGTTGGAGCGCTTCCTGGGGCTCTACCGCCGCGGCCGGAGCGGCGGCAAGAGCCACGTCGAGGCCGTGCGCCTCTCGCTGCTCGCCATCCTGGTCTCGCCGCAGTTCCTCTTCCGCGTGGAGCGAGAGCTCTCCCATCCGGCAAGACCCGGCATCTATCGGCTTAGTGACTGGGAGCTGGCCAGCCGGCTTTCTTACTTCCTGTGGTCGTCCATGCCGGACGAGGAGCTGTTCCGCCTAGCCGCGGCGGGAAAGCTGCACGACACGGCGACGCTCCGCGGGCAGGTACGGAGAATGCTGGCGGACTCCAAGGCGCGCGCCCTGGCGGAGAATTTCGCCGCGCAGTGGCTGGGCCTGCGGAAGCTGGAGACCTCCAGCCCGGACCC